>NZ_VCQZ01000008.1 GCF_005938195.1 Paenibacillus thermoaerophilus | reverse complement strand
GAAAGCTGGACGGAGTTCTTCAACTGGCTCAAGTCCCGCGGACTCCGTGGCGTGGATCTGATCGTGTCTGATGATCATGGCGGGCTGGTTCGCTCGATTCGCCAACAATTGCAGGGCGTGACTTGGCAGCGGTGTCAGACGCACTTTATGCGCAACGTACTGGATGCCTCTCCGAAAGCCCTGAAGGATGAAATCCACACGCATGTACGAGCGATCCTGGAGGCGCCCAACCCGGAAGCGGCCCGGCTGCTTTTGCAGCAGACGTTGGCGGCTTACGAGGACAAAGCGGCGAAGGCGATGCGGATTCTGGAAGCCGGTTTTGACGATGTCACCGCCGTTTTGAGCCTGCCGGAAAAGTACCGTAAGCGCTTGAGAACGACAAACAGCGTAGAACGTCTGAATGAGGAAGTTCGCCGCCGGGAACGCGTGATTCGCATTTTTCCCAACCGGGAATCCGTCATTCGACTCATCGGTGCACTACTCATGGAACAGGACGAGAAATGGGCTTCCGGCAAGAAGTACCTCGATATGGTCGAATACCTGGAATGGCGTGAAAGCCGGCCAAAATCTGTCTCGAAAGTAACCCGAATCATGTAGCCCATTCTAGCTGAGGGATTTTACACATAATTTTGGACTTGACCGGGCTGCAGAACCGCATTAATAAACAAATTGACGAAAGAAAAAATCTCGGGTCCATGATGCGCCCATTCCCATATTTTTTACTTTGTCTTTGCTTTTCTATATTCTTTTCCTTCCGTCGGATACTTTATTGAGCCCCTCAGGCAAAACAAAAACCGCCGGCACCCGACACCAGCGGTTGATGATCTACCCGGACGAATATACGATCCTGGCCCGGCTGGAAAACGACGCCCATCCGCCGCATCCATCTGGACTCTGATAAAAAAGGAGCTGCTCACGCGGGAAGCAACCCCTTTTCCTTTATCTTTTCTGCTTGTAAAACTCATGGTACAACTTCATCAGTGCGCGCTTCTCGATTCGCGACACGTACGAGCGGGAGATGCCGAGCTCCTTCGCGATTTCCCGCTGCGTGCGCTCCTCTCCGCCGTGCTCCAAGCCGAACCGGCCGACGACGACTTCTTTTTCGCGGTCGTCCAAGATATCCAGGTTCTTATAGATTTTGGATTTCTCGATCTTCAACTGCACCTTGTCGACGACATCGTCGACTTCGGTGCCGAGAATGTCGATCAGCGTAATTTCGTTGCCTTCTTTGTCTGTTCCGATCGGATCGTGCAGCGACACGTCTTTGCGCGTTTTTTTGAGCGAACGCAGATGCATTAAAATTTCGTTCTCGATGCATCGCGCCGCGAACGTCGCCAGCTTCGTCCCTTTGTCCGGCGAGAACGATTCGATCGCCTTGATCAGGCCGATCGTTCCGATCGAGATCAAATCTTCGAGATCTTCACCCGTGTTATCGAATTTTTTGACGATATGGGCGACCAGACGCAGGTTGTGTTCGATCAGCTTGTTTCGCGAATGGGGATCGCCGGCCGCCATCCGTTTCAGGTGAAAATCCTCTTCTCCTTCCGAAAGTGGCTGCGGGAACGCATTGTTCTTGACATACGACACCAGCAGCGACAACTGCTTCAGGAATAGCACGATCGACGCGAAAAATCCAGGCACGGACAGGCCACCTCCCGTGGGTTAGACAACGCCGACATGGCGGCTACCACCATTATATGTGGACGTTCGCCCAGAAGTGCCTGTACTTGCGGCATTTGCCGGCAGGTCCGGTTGAGGGAGCATCGTCGGTTGAGGGCTTTGAATCAGGGAGGACCGGGGAAACAGGCGGGGATACCCCAAAGGACATCCGTTCCATTCAAGTTCGGATTGCGCTTCCGGAACCTTCCCCATACAATAGGAAGTAATGCGCGAACCCTAAGCGAACATGAATTTACCGGGAGGTTCGCACCCCGCGTCAGATCCGGCCTTTTCGGGCAATAAGAGGTGCTACTCCGCGTATTTTCCCCGCTCGGAACAGCAGGTTCGCGAAAATGACGTCCGGAAGCCTTGCGACACAAGGCTTCCGGACGGGTGCAGTCGCTCCCCGCGTGGGAGCGTGGATTGAAACCCGGGTACGCTGTACCGCCCGAAATCAGCCGAAATCACCATTGCCCGCGAGACTGGACACCGTCCGAGATGTCGAATGGTTACGAAGTCTCTCCCCTCACTGGAACGCGGACTGAAGCCGGCCGATCCATGACAGCCCCTCCCGCGGATCATGTCACTCCCCGCTCGGGACGAAATGCCACTGTGGCGGAGACACGAATCCGCTACAGAAAAAACGTCAGAAGCCGAAAAAAATACCGCAGCATACCGAAACGCTGCGGTTCACCCGATTATGAAATTATGGCGCGACCTGCTCCAACCCGACCACTTTGCGGCTGTAGCGAAATATCATCACCTTGTAGGTGCCGCCAATTCTCATCTCCACCTTCTCCGAAAACAGTTCATAGCGGCCGCCATCCGTTGTCGTAATATTGTCTCCTCCCCGCTTCGGGTCCCACCGGTCGGCAACCGTAATCTGCTTCGTGACCGGACCTGCGGCTATATCCAGCAATGCTAGCCCCAGCATCAGAATAATATAGAGCACCAAGAAGCCGAGAAAGACGGCCAAAAGCCAGACGAATCGGGATTTGACGTATTGTTTCGTTTTGGCAACCCAACACGTATAGGACACGATAAAACTGAATATAAGTAGCGCAGCACAGGCCATGCTGATCTCGCTCCATAACACGGTCCGTTCGATCGATTCGTACATCTCGAATATGACGGCGCTCGATACGAGCCAGATCAGAACCACGACGATCCGGGCGATATTTCTTTTTTTTCGGTACCATTTCCTGCCGTCCGCAGACAATGCCCATGCCCCTTGCTTTCCGATAAACATCATGCTCCCCCTTTCCGGTTAATTCGGCCGTGCCGCTCGACAGGCGAACGATGAGCTCCGGGTCCCGCACGAGCTCTACGGCTCCGTCTCGTTTTTTCGTCCTGTTCTCTTCGATCAGCATCTCCCATTTCAGCCGGGCCGCCGAATAGTGGTCAACAGCGATTCAGATTGCTTCACCCAGACGGTTGTCAGTACCGGATTACTCTTGTTTTAACAACTAAATTACATTCACGCCGGACTTTCGTCAACGTAGTTTTCCTGTTTACGAAAAAATTGTTGACTGTCCCCTTCCGATCCAGCGCCTGCCGATCTCGGCGGATCACTTCCTTCTGCCTGCCTTCTTTGATCATTGCGGTTGTCATCGTTCACGATCACTGTTATTTCCCTGCAGCTTCTCTCAAGTAAATAATGTAGTCGGTTGATACGCCGGTTTGTCCGAGCTGCCTTAACATCGCGGCGATATTTCCACGGTGGTACGTTCCATGATTGACTAGATGATGGACGATTTCTTCAAGACGGTTGGCGAATTCTTCTCCTTTTGAGTTCCGATAATGAACCACCGACTGAGCGTCATGAGTTCGAACGTAACCCGCGATCTCGTTGTGAAGAATATCAAAGGCGGTCAAGGCATTCGGAATGCTGTCCAGATCGTGATCGGCTCTTTGATAATCCCCGTTCAATCGGGAATACCAGGTTTGATCCACATCAAACAAGTGTTTAACGACATGCGAAATAGACGGGAACACACTGATAAGCGTTTCCTGATATACATGGCTTGGCAGCTTGGCAAGATGTTCGAGAATTTTCCGTGTCGCCCAAAAATGATAGTCGAGCAGTTCCAGCAAATGTTCTTTCATCGGGATCACCTTTCTTTTCGTTTGATCGTTTTCACCGAATATGTTGCCTCTCTTGAAATAGAACACATGATTCGGATCTTCCTCCTCCCGTCCGGTTGGTAACTCTATAATCCTTCATTCATTGTTCCTTCCCATATCTCATCCAATTCCACTCATAGGTGCCTATCCTTTCCGCGTATCATGAGATCAAACGGTTTACATTGGTCCGGGATTTCCATATTCATATACACCGTACGTCCTGAGTCAATTGGGGCAGTTGGTTAGCCGGAGACACCTGTACACTCGTTCCGATCACCTTGACAAGCTCCGTGGCGCGAAACCATTGCTTTTGCTTGATTCCATGCCTTCTCCGAAAGCATCTCTCCGAAAAGAACCACGTTAGGCCGTAATGGCCCGCGACAGAATGAACCGTCATGCCGGTTAAGGAAATCGGAGACCTTCGCTTCCTGCTTGCAGCGGTGGCATCGTATCGAACGAATATTCCCGTGAAGTTCGACAACCGCATGGCTCCCTGCCGCTGCAGGAAAGCCATCCACATTCTGAGTGGCGATGCTGTGTAGCCAGGTGGAAGAGAGGGTTATCTTCAAGACAAATTTTTTTCCAATGATGCAGATTAATCTGGGGGGGCATCCATCACACGTGTATAAACGGACCATGCTAAAATCGGGGTGAACTTCTATGGGCCGGAAATGCCTCGTGCCGATTTCCTTCTTTTGGTTCGAAAAGGGCAACAAATCCTGATCCTTATCGCCAAGACAGTCCGACATGGCGTATTCTTGACTTTCGGTAACTTCGAGAGGAATTTCCAATCCTTATTATAGCATACTCACCAAAATTCGAGGTAACAGGCCTCGCTGACAGCTCTACTCACTTAATGGGCATCGGCCCGGTAGTGCCCGTACGTCTTGCGGCATTTGCTGGCAGTCGGTTGGGGGACATCGTCGGCCAAGCTGCGGTTCATGGAAGTAACGCGGGGACATCCAATGTTTTCAAGTCCGTATTGCGCTTACGGGCACTTCCCCATACAAAATAAAGGAATTAGCCCGCCCCCCTAGCGAATATGATTTCCCGGGAGGTTCGGCCCCCCGCGTCAGATCCGGTTTTTCGGGAAAATGGGGTGTTCCCGCGCGTATTTTTCCCTCGAAAAAGCAGGTTCGCGAAAATGATGCGCAGAGGCACACTTGGCGGCGGTCGCTCCCCGTGCGGGAGTGTAAATGTTCCCGGAATCATCCCAATTGTGCAAAGGAATTCGGCCCCCTCGTCGCACGGATCACGGCTAACAATATAAAATATCACTAAACGCCCCACTGGTCCCGGTTTGAATCCACTATACGATATAAAATATCGCTAACGCCGGCAAATCAGCCGGAATCACCAAAAAATCGGCGTGTTAACAATATTTTATATCGCTAAGTCCTTCATGATCGGCGAATTTTGGGCTTTAGTAATAAAAAATATCGCTATTGTCCGCGTTGACCGGATACCGTCCGAGATGTCGAATGGTTACGGAGTCGCTCCCCTCACTGGAACGCGGACTGAAGCCCGGCCGATCCATGACAGCCCCTTCTCGCGGATCATGTTGCTCCCCGCACGGAGCGAGCATCCGGCATCCCGGAACAATGGTCATGGGGATCGCGGGAGATTTGTCCGCCAATAAAAACGGCCAGCTTGGCCCCCCCGGCTGACCGGACAATACGAAGAAGAGCCCTCGGGACGGTTCTCGGACCGCCCGCAAGGGCTCTTGATCGTTATGGCTTCACCAATCGGACATCGTCGATATGGAGCGTCGTCCCCCCCGGGGAATTCACGTAGAAGCCCACGTCGATCTGGCCGCTGGTTACGAAAATATTGTCGATGCGGATAAGCTTCCAAACGCCGTCGTTCGTAATGTTCGCATAAATGGCGCTGCCGCCGTGGCCGGATATCTCCGCCCGCGCGACCGTGGGCGTCGCGTTTTTCAGCCGCACCCAGGCCTCCAGTCTGTAGTTCGCGTTGTTGACGGGAACGCTGACGACCTGGTGGATGCTCTGCTGATAAGCCCCGGACGCCCAGAAGTAGGCCCGGTTGCTGCCCGTCTGAGCCGCCTCCGGCGGGTTCGTCGTCAACCCTCCGTCCACGCCGTAGGCGAGAGCCTGACCGGTCGGATGCCACTCCGTCCAACCGCTGCTGTACCCGGACGGCCGTTCAAAATCCCCGTTGTCCAGCAGGTTCCGTTCCGTTTCCAGCGGGCCGATAGCCGAAGCGGAGACGAGCAGCCGGTCCAGGTTGATATTCCCGCTGTCGCCGGCATCGTACTTGAACGCGATCCGGTTGCGGCCCGCATTTAACGCAAGCGATTGCGTCTTGCGCTCCCAGGCGTTCCAGTCCGATCCCGGACTCGGGAACGACACTTGGCCGATTTTGGCCCCGTTCACATACGTGCTCAGCGTTTTGGCGGACCCGGTGCCGTTGGCGTAGCGAAGCACCACCTCGTAGGTTCCGGCCGACGGCACGGTTACTTCGAATTCGGCGGATGCGCCCGCGGCGGTCATGCCGTCGACGAATCCCGTTCCGCTGTAATTCCAATGATTCCTGTTGACGGACGCCCCGCCTCCCAGTAAGGCGCTCTCGGCTTCGTACGAGGCGATATCGGCCTGGAAGGGAACCGTTATATAATCCAGGTTGACATTTCCGGTATCTCCCGCATCGGCCAAATACTTATAGGTAATCGCATTACGCCCGGCCTCCATCGGGATCGTCTCGGTCTTCGTCGCCCAGGTGTCCCAGTTGGCTAGCGGGCCCAATACCGTCGTCTTGATCCGCTTGCCGTTGACAAACACGCTCAGCGACTTGTCGCTGCCGGTCGCATTGGCATACCGGAGAGCGACGGAATAGTCGCCTGCCGTCTTCACGTCGGCGTAGAAGGTAACGGCGGCTCCCGGTTGTCCCAGTCCGTCCGCGAAGCCGGAGCCCGAATAACCGGCATGGTTGTTGTTGACGGTCGCTTTCGTCGCCACCGTGTTGCCGGACAGGGAGGCGTCCTCCGCTTCGTACTTGTACGAGGTTGCGGAGACGGGCGCTGAACCGGATACCGCAACGGACTTGCCCGACGTCGCTGCGGCTCTTATTTTGACGTAAGTCACATCGCCGTAAATATCCTTACCGACCGCCCAGCCTTCGCCGGAAGCAGCCCGGAGCGCGTTCAGATCGGCATACGACGTCAGCGCGACGCCGTTGCTCTTGACCGAAGTTCCGGCCTTGCCGTGAATTTTCAGCACATAATATTGAAGGGCGGGAGCGTAGGTTCCCGTTTTGCCCTCTACGTCGAGGGTGATCCCGGAAGCGCCGTTGTCCCGTGCGGTCAGCTTCTGCTTGAAATAGTTGCCGGACTCGTACTGATAGGATGAGCCGTCATCGTCGTAATAGGTAAAGCTCGTGCTCGCCATATCGGCGAACACGTCCACGTCCACGCTCTGGACGGCGCTCTGGCCGACGTAATCCTGCACCTTCTGAGTCGGGATGATCGCTCCCTTGCGGATAAACAGAGGAATGTCGCTCCAACTGTCGGCGTTGACCGGGTAGGCGATCGTCTGCCCGCCTGTATAGACCGTGCCCCGGAAGTAATCGATCCACGTTCCCGCGGGAAGATAAATGTTCTTGACCGTCTGGCCCTTGTCGACAACGGGCGCGGCTAGCAGATAATCCCCGAACATCCAGGCATCCACCGTATCCGCCACATTCGAGTCGGACGGGAACTCGAACATCAGCGGACGCATCAGGCCGACGCCGTTCTCGTAGGCGCTTCTCTCGTAGGCGTACATATAAGGCAGGAGGGAGTACCGAAGCCGAATCGCGCTCTTGGCCGCCTCCTCCGCCGTGCTGCCGTAGAACCAGGGCTGGCGCTGCTGGCCATTGTTCCCGTGAACCCGGAACACCGGCGTGAACGCGCTGAATTGCAGCCAGCGGGCATACAGCTCGGGACTCGGATTGTAAGTCGTTCCGTCCTGCTTGTTGAAGCCGCCGGCGTCCATGCCGACCTTGGGCTGGCCCATATTAACCGCCGACAGCAGCACGGCGCGCTGCTCCTGCATGCCGGCCGCCCAGCCGATCTGCTCGCCCTTGTAGAACTGAATGCCGATGTCTCCGGACCAATGGGTCGTGGCGTACCGCTGCGCTCCGGGATAAAAGGTCCGGGCCGTCTGCCAGACCCGGGCGTTGCCGTTCGTATACGCCCGCTGGCCTTCGTACATCGCTTGCGACAGATGCGTCGTCGTGAAGTTGCCGAACCACAGCGTCACCCCGCCGGACGATACTTTGTCGGTCTCGTCGTTCCACCAGCCGACGATGCCTTTGTCGAACGCCTCCTTGGAATGATCCCAATACCAGGACCGCGCGGCCGGATTGTACGGATCGATGCTTCTGACCTGGACCGGGATAAAATAATCCTGGTATTCGAAATGGCCGGGGTACCAGTATCCGCCGCTCTCGGCGTCGGCATACTGGATCGTCGGATTGCCGCCCGCGTCCTTGGTGACGATGCGCGGCTTCGTGATGCCGATCATCTTGACGCCTCTGGCATCCATGCTTGCCTTCAAAGCGTTTGTGGCCGCACTCGGGAAGTTGGCCGTATTCCACTTGAACTCGCCGTAGTTGTTCTCCCCGTAACGCTTCCAATCGTAATCCAGCCCGTAGCTGTCGAGCGGGATGTTTTTCGCCCGGTACGTATCGACCATCGACGTCAATTCGGTTTGATTCGTATTCCATTCGAAGTTGGAGAAGCCGAGCGACCATTTCGGCATCATCGGGCTTTTGCCGGTAATTTCGGCGAAGGCTCCCATGATCTCCTTCGGATCGCCCAGCATGATGTAGTATTCCAGATCGTTTTTCGCGTATCGTCTTCCTTCGGCCGGCGTTCCCCCATAGTAGAACTCCAGCTTGCCGGTGCTGTCCGTGTACGGATAACCGCCGTCGCTGTCCACGAGCAGGCCGTACCCCCTCGTCGACCAGACGAACGGTCCGCCCGCGTCCCCCTGTTCTCCGGCATGCGCGCCGTGGGAGTTGTTGTTGCGCAGCAGTTTCTGGCCGCCGTCCACCGTCTCGAAAGCGTTCCATCCCCGGATTCCGTACAGATTGTCCGATGGGGATCGCATGAAGCGAATGCCGTCATAGAAGACACCGCCGCCGGGCGGCTCCCACAGGAGCGTCGTTCCGTCGGCTTTTTTGACCGTCAGGCGGGCCGGGAACTTGGCGATCTCGATCCGCATCCGCGGTGTCGCAATCACGATCGGATTGCCGGACGTATCGATGGAAGCGCCGACGGCGCTCCACGTTTTATTGGGATCGATCATCGGCGTGTCGGGACTTGCGGCCACCCCGTTCGGCCGGTAATCGACCTTCAGGATGTTTTCCCCGGCCACCAACAGCTCCAGAATATCGTCGTTCGGCTCCGCTCCGTTGTCGATCGTCAGCGTAAGCTTGTCTCCCGCGACGGAAGCGTTCAGCACATTCCCGAGCGATCCGGCATAAGCATCCGAACGTTCGGGATGGCCGAAGGACAAGAGCGAGGCGGCCAGGACGACGGCCAGCAAGCGCGCCGCTGCGGCTTTTCCTCTGGAGAACAGACGCATATCATCACCCCCGCGATGGATAGGAGCCGGGAGAGAGGAGCCTCCCCTCCCCCGAATACTCCGCGTGTCTTACAGGCGAATCCGGATATGATCCAGATTGATCCCCAACGCATTGCCGCTGTCGAACTTCAGTTGGATGACGTTGTGTCCGGCCGTCAGGGTCACATTGCGGGACACTGTTCCCCATGTATCCCAGTTGGCGGTTTGGGGCAAGGCGACGTCGGCCATTTTGGCTTGGTTCACGTACAGGGCGCGGGAAGCGTTGCCCGCAGCCGCGCTGTACCGGATGTCCAACGTATAGTTCCCGCCGGCCGGCACGTACACGTCGAATTCGACCGCGTCCCCCGACGCTTCGAAACCGTCCACAAAGCCCGTCCCGGTGTAACCGGCATGATTGTTATTGGTCGTGACCTGGGAGAGCGTGCCGAACTCGGCTTCGTACTCCGGCTTGTCGACGCCGTTGAGGACAACCGTGCGGTTGCCCGTGCCCGACGCCAGCTTGACGTAAGCCAGCTTTTGTACGGAATCGTAATACCAGCCCTGCGCGCTGCCGGCCAGATCGCCAAGGGACGTATAGGCCGTAAGCGCGTTGCCGTTCACGGTTACCGAGGACGGCTTCGTGACGAACACCTGAAGCGTGCTCTTCGTCTGGATGGGCGGGACGGTTACGGTCACTTGATCCAAGCCGAACTGCTCGTTCGAGGAGACCGTCCTCACGCCGCCGCCGATGTCGTCGTACCACTGGTAGCTCGTGTTTCCTTTCGGATAAATGCGGAAGCTCAGATTGTCGTAAACGGTCATGCTGTTGCCGATCGCGCCGCCGAGCTCGTAATTGGCGTTCAGGTTCATCGGGAGAATGCTGCCCGCCTTGACGAATACCGGCAAGTCGTCCACGCCCGCGTAGTAGTTGATCGTGCGGTTGCCGGGTCTTTGCGCGCCCCACCAGAAATCGATCCATTCGCCCTCCGGCAGATAGATGCTCTTCGTCGTCTCGCCCTCGTTCACGATCGGCGCGACGAGCAGATTGTCGCCGAACATGTATTGATAGACCAGTCCGTGCGTATTGGTGTCGCCCGGATATTCCATAGCCATCGAGCGCATCATCGGGATGCCTGTATCGCTGGATTTCTTCGCCTCGCTGTAAATGTAAGGAAGCAGATTCATCCGGGTATTAACGAACTTCCGGAAAGTCGGGATCACCGTCGAGTCGCCGGTTCGGGCCGCGACGTTCCACGGCGACCGTTCCTCGCTGGGCGACGGGTTCGCCTTCTCCGAGTGGAACTGCATAATCGGCGAAAAAGCGGCCATCGCGGCCGATCGCTTGTACAGCTCGGCGGTCGGGAACGAGCCCGTGAAGCCCGCCAGGTCCCAGCTCCAGAACGGCACGCCGGAGATGTTGGACGTCAGGCCGGCGTGAATCGCCTGGCGGAACGCCTCGAACGAGGAATCCTGGTCGCCCGCCCAATAGATTTGATACTTCTGCGCGCCTTGCGTACCCGAGCGGCTGAACGAGACGGCGTCGGATTTTTTCGATTTGGCGTAAGCGTTATAGGCTCCGACGTATTCGTTCGGATACTGATTGCGCATTTCATCGCCTTTTTTGCCGTTGAAGAACGTCAAGTCGCGTCCCCATACCATCTCGCCGCCGTCGGTCTTGAAGCCGTCGATGCCGACCCCGTCGAACAGGTAGGCGCGCTTGGACATCCACCAGTTGCGGGCCGCCGGGTTCGTGAAGTCGAGCAGCAGACTGTTGCCGAACCAGGAGTCCTGAGGCAAGCGGTATTGGCCCCCCTGCCCGTCTCCCACCGCGTAGCCTTGGGCGATCATGTAGGCTTCGTCGTTATCTTTCTGCTGGTACGCGTAATCGGTCCACTTCTGGATCGGCACCTGCCACATGATCAGCTTCATGCCGTTATTGTGGATCTGGTCCGCCATCGCCTTCGGATTCGGCCACCTGCCGCTGAACGCAAAGTCGTTGTAAGTGAACGCCTGGCCGCCGGGTTTCGGCGTGTACGTCGCGTCGTTAAAAATATAAAACGTGTTCTCGTCGCTCCACTGCTCCAGGACGATCGCCGTCGCCGGAATGCCGTTGGCGGCGGCGTTGTTGATCGCGGACGTCACCTCGCTCTGCCGGTCCCACTCGTTGGCCGACATCCACAAGCCGAACGCCCATTTGGGCAGCATCGCCGGCTTGCCGGTAATATCCGTATAGTTCGAGACGACATCCTTCAGATCGTTCCCGTATATGAAATAGTAGTCCAGCATGGAGGAGGCGCTGCCGCCGGTGTCCGCCGTGAAGCTGTACATATCCGGCCGCTCCGTGGCAAGTTTGAACTTCGAATAATACGTGCTGTTCACGTAGATGCCGTACCCGTTCGTATTGACGAAAAACGGGATTGCCATATACGTCCGCTCATTCTGGTTGCGGTACTGGTTGTAGACGTAAGTCTCGACCTCGCGGCCGCGCTTCTGGAAGTTGTTGTACCGCTCGCCGAAGCCGTAGAACTGCTCGTTCGCCGGCGTGTAGAAGTGATCCTCCACCTTGGTGATGTAGGACGAACCGTTCGACAACCACGCCATATTGCGGTTGACGGTGCTGTCGTACTGACGCGCGATAAGCGTCGTTCCGTCCGGCTTGTACACGCTGGTCTTAAACGGATTTTTGTCGATGCGGATCTTCAGCTTGCTCGTGCTGATCAGATAGTGGCTGCCGTTGTCCGCCACCGTGTAGATGCTCTGCCCCGTTGCCATCGCCCCTGTTCCCGTCGGGGACAACTGCATCCGGAACACATCCGCGTCCGTAAACGCGATGTTGATCCTGGGGGCTGTGGAACCGGTGTTGGACGTGACTCGCAGCTCGATCCGGTTGGAATGGTTCGTCAGACCGGTTACGCTTGCCACATGCTCCCAACCCGTCACCGTAAACGAGAACGGCCCGATCGTCTTCTCGTTTGCGCCATTCTGGTTGGCGTGCACCGTGTACTGGACGACATCTCCCTTGTTGAAGCTGCCCAGCGGCACTTCCCAATAGCTGTTGTTGCCGCTGTTGTACTTCCAGACGCCGTTGATAACCGGCTGGGCGGCCCCGTTCTTCGTCCACGTGACCCAAGTCGCCTGACCCGGCTCGATGGGCCACGTCGTCAGCTTGATATACACGTTGTCGCCCGCTGTCGGGTCTCTCGGGTACCTCTCGGTCTGCTCGACGGTGTACAGATCATCGATGCCTGTCGGCTTGTGCCATACCCCGTCGATGGCATAGACGTTCGGCGCTATGACGAACAGGACAAGCAGAGCGATCAGCAGTTGCGCTGCGTTGGCTTTCAAACGCTTCATCCTTGCACGCTCCTCTCCATTATTGAAGGTGGAACCGGTGAAAACTCGGACGCCATAAACCTCCTTTCTGTTCTGAAATGCATGTATGTGAATTCTGGATGACCCAAGAGAAGGCACCCGGCGGCAACCCGCGCAGAGCGTGGGGGAGACAGGGGAAACGGATTCCCCGAGCGAACCGCCAAGCGGAAACGGCTCTTGCGGGGCGGCTAGAGGGGCTGCCGGCGGCGGACCGCCGACAGCCGGTTCTCCGCTTATGCCAGTTCGGCCGGTTGCGGGATGCGAAGCTTGACGCTGCGGGCCAGACGGATATACAGCTTCCCTCCGGCGCAGCAATATTCTCCCGCATCCATCCGATCCGGACCGTCCGCTATCGTCAGGACAGACGGCTCGGCCGTATCGCTCCATTCTTCGACCGTCCGCACAGGGTCCAGTCCCTTCAGGATCAGCGTCACGTCCGGGCCGCCGCGAGGAATATCCGCTTCCAGCCTGAGCTGTCCGGCTTCCCGCCGTATCCGCAGCCCGATCTCGCGGTCCAGGCCGTCCCGGAACGAGTAGTCGATCTGCTTGCGCGGATACGCCATCAGGCATAACCGGTCGTAACCATCGACCCGGTTCCCTACATGGCTTGCCAATTGGCACGTATCGTCGAGGTTGAGCGGCAGCACGCCGTCCGCTTGCAGGAATACCGGAATCTCATCCAGTTCGACCGGCAACACAATAGCCGCAGGTCCCTCATATTGCCGCTCGTCGAACAGTGAGATCCAGCTTCCTTCGGGAATATACACCTGCTTCGAATAAGCGCCTTCCTCCAGAACAGGAGCGACCAGCAGCCGCTCTCCGAACATGTACTGCCCGTTCATGGACACGCATCTCGGATCGCGGGGGAAAGCGGCGAACATCGCCCGCATCAGCGGGACGCCGTCCCGGCTGGAGATCCGGGCTTGTTCGTATATATAAGGCAGCAGATTCATGCGCAGATCCGCGTATTTCTTGTAGATCGAGATCACTTCGGGACGGCCCGTGCGCTCCGCGATGTTCCACGGGGTGCGGTCCTGGTTGAACTCGCCTTTTGTCTCGGCGTGAAGCTGCATCACCGGGCAGAAGGCCGCCATCTGGGTCGAGCGGAGGAACAATTCGGCTGTCGGAATGTCGCCGTGGAATCCCGCCAGGTCCCATCCCCAGAACGGGATGCCCGACATGCCGGCGCTTAGGCCCGCGTTCAGGGAAGATCGGAACGCCTCGTACGTCGACCGCTCGTCTCCCGCCCAATGGAGCGGATACCGCTGAGCGCCCGTGTACCCGGCCCGGCTGAACGTGATGCCGTCTCCGCCCGTCTTCCGCTGAACCTCCCGGTAGTAGGCGCCGATGTACAGATTCGGGTAAAGATTGCGCATCTCGGCTCCGGTCGATCCGTCCGCGAACAGCAGATCATTGCCGAAAATGCACTCGCCGCCGTCCGTTTTGAAGCCGTCAATGCCAATCTCGTCCAGCAGATACGCGCGCTTCTCGAACCACCAGCGGGCAGCGGCTTCATTGGTGAAATCGATGACCAGACAATCCTTGAACCAGTTGTACGGGATGCGGTACGCCCTGCCGTCCGCATGGCGGACGTGATAGCCGTTCTCCAGCATAAACCTCTCGTCGGCATCCTTCTGCTCGTGCTTCGCGCCGTACAAATATTTCTGGATGGGAATTTGCCACAGTAGCACCTTCATGCCTTGCTTGTGCAGCTCCTCCACCATCCGTTTCGGATCGGGCCAGCGGCCCCACTCCGGGAACTCGAAGTCGTCATATCTCAAAGCCTCGCCGCCCGGCACCGGTTCGTACTGCGCGTCGTTGAAAATATAAAACGTCGCTTCGTCGCTCCACTGCTCCAGCACGATGACCGTAGACGGAATCCCGTACCGCTTCGCCAGCTCGGCCTGCTTCTCGACTTCCCGCTGCGAATCCCAGTTGTTGCTCGATATCCACGGACCGAAGCTCCATTTGGGAGGCAGTTCGGGACGGCCCGACAAGGCGGTATAGGCGGAGATGACGTCCATCGGCTCCCCGACGAGCAAGTAACACTGCAGGGTCTGTGACTTCCCGGATACGTTCGCTTCCACCGCCAACTGATCGGACAGCGCCGTCCCGAATCGGAATTTCGAGTACAAGGGCGTATCGAGGAACAGTCCGTACCCCCTGTTGGAGATGACGAACGGCACCGGGATGTACGTCTTCAAGCCTTGCGAGCGGTATTCGTTATGCACGTAGTGATCGATGTCGAGTCCCCTGAATTCGATGTGGGAATAACGCTCTCCCGTGCCGAAGAACCGTTCCGTCTCATGCAGGCGGAAGTTGAGCCGGACTTTGCGAAGGCTGCCGTCCGCAGCCGCCAATACCTCGATGCCGCCGATTCCTTCCTGCACATATGTCTGCGCCGCGATCGCGTCCTCTTCGAGCAGCGTCAGGCGAAACGGCCGGCTCTCGATCCGCAGCGTATGTCCCGGTCCGGCCTGCAGCTCGATTGCCCCGTCCGAACAGGCCTGTATCTCCGTCTGCGCATCTATCGCTCCCGGCTTCAGGCTCACAGCGACGGTGCGCGGCCCCTTGACGGCGATCTCGAGACACGCGACAAGTCCGCCGCTGCGGGACGCCAGCTCGATTATCGCCTCGCTATCGCTCAACCGGACACAGCGGCGGACCTGCTCCAGCGCATGCCACTTCAGCACATGGAAGCCGTATTCGGACGAGACGGCTTCGCCCTGCTCCGTCACCGCGCGGAACCGGTACGTCACCGTATCGCCGGCCACGAATCTGCCGATATCTCCTTCCCAGCAGTTGTCTCCCTCCGCCGTCCGTTCGGGCCGCATCAGGTGCCCGTTATACGGCCCGCCGTTGACCGACACTTCCGCGTATACCTGCTGATCGGGGCGGAACGGTTCGGTGACGGCTCTGACGCGCACCCGGTCATGCTCCTCGGGATGCCTCGGTATGCGTTCGCAGTTCAGCGTGACATACGGGTCGTCCTTACCCGTCGGCTCGTGCAGCACACGGACAGCGGCTGTGGCGGCCGCCTGGTCTCCGGCCGCAGCCTGACGGGCGATCGCGAGCCCGGCCAGCGCCAGCAGAATCGCGCCGAGACGGCTGACTGGCGGCCGGTCCCCGCATCTCTGCAGATCCTCCGCCAGATAGAGGCTCTCCCTGGCCGTGGACAGATCAAACTCCGGCAGCTCGCCTCCCGGCTGCAGATGAGCCTCGGCATGCGAAGCCAGTTGCTTCGCGCGTCGGACGTCGCCTTTCTCCGCGTAATACCAGGCCAGCAGCGCCGTCAGATCGAACCGCTCGCATCCGCCGAAGGCCAGATCGTCTTCATCGAAACGAACGCCCTTGCCGATCAGCCGTTCTTCGACCTTCATCAGCGCTTCGATCAGAATGCGGTCCTCGATGCCGAGCATGCCGAACGGCACGGCCGCCAGCACGATATCGCCGTGAATCGATCTGGAGCCGAGGACGCTGATGAGCCGTCCTTCTTTGATGAACTTTTCGAACACAAGCTCCCGAATGTTTTTCAAAACTTTCTGGATCGCCGCGTGATAGGCGTGAGGCTGCATGGCCAGCAGAGCGCCATAGACGATCGCCAGATTGCTCAGATACACGGCTTCCCCGCCTCCGCACAACCAATGCCGGGCGGGAATCCGCCAATCCTTCTCCAGCAGCGCGACTGTCTCGGCGATCGGCGCCTGCAGCTTGAACAGGAGGTTGCCGGCTTGTTCCCGATCCTTCAGCGCGCTGGCGTATTCGCCGGCTGCCCACAGCCAATAAGCCTTGTCCAGCAGCGGCCAGCGGCCGAACTCGGGCCGTGAGGCCGACGCGACAAAAGCTTCGCATGCCCCCGCGTTGCCCGAACGGATATGCAGGGCGTTCATATACGCGGCTTCCCTGACATTTAATTCTCCCGCCGTCCAGAGCGGAATCGTTCCAGATCTCGAAGTATTCATCATTCTCCGGCTCCTTAGCCCTGTCTGATTCTCCTTGTCTTGCGGAATCGCGAGCACCTATAATGAAGATTGGCGGGATTTTTGTAGTCGCTTACAACAATCCCGCCAACTCTTGTTGGATAAAGCGGATATCGGCGATGTTATTTCAACAGCTTCTCGACCTTCGCTTGCGCGTTGTTCAAAGCCGTCTGCGCGTCGGCTGCGCCGAGTCTGGCTTTATCCAACTCTTCCCCGACCGCGGCCGTCAGTTCGTTCCAACGGTCCGCGATCGGCCCGACAGGCGGCAGCACCAGCGAATCAAGCGCTTCCAAGACCACCTTTTTGGACTCCGGCGGCGCGGATTGCTTGTAGTACGCGTCCATCACTTTGTCGTCGTCGATCGCCGGAATGCTCCAGCCTTTTTCGATGCGTTTGTTCACCACGAAGTCGCTGGACGTCATAAACTTGACGAATCTCCAGGCCGCTTCGGCATTTTTCGTTCTTTTGGAGACGACCAGGCCGTCCGTGAAGAAATGATGCGCCTTGTTCGTATTGCCGGGCTCGAGCGCGATATCCCACTTGAAGTTGGCGTCGGCGAAGCGCCCGAAGTTCCAGATGCCCGCCCGCAGCATCGCGATCTTGCCCGATTTGAACGCGTTCAGGTCCGCATCCGGCTGCGAGAACGTGTCGTCGTTCAGTGCAGGCGATACTTTGTGCGTCCGCGCTTTGTCCAGCATCCAGTTGAGCGCTTCCACGTTTTGCGGGCTGTTGACGGTCGGCTTGCCGTCCGCCGTGAAGATGCCTCCCCCGTTCTGGGCGATCGTCTTGTAGAACTCCCAGAATTGAATCGGCGCGTACGTTCCATAGATGCCGTTTTTCTCGTCCGTCAGCTTTTTGGCAGCCTCCAGTTCTTCTTTCCACGTCCAGCTTGCCTTCGGGTACTCGACCTTGGCTTTGTCGAACAGATCCTTATTGTAAAAAAGCACGACGTTGGAAAAGTTTTGAACGACCCCGTACTGGCCTCCTTTGTAGTTGAACGCGTCGTACGCCAGCTTCTTGTACCGCTTCGCGTCGAAGCTTTTGTCGGAAGCGATCACGTCGTTCAGATTGTACAGGACGTCCTTGGCCGCATAACTGACAAAGTTCTCGTAGCCGACCTCGAATACGTCCGGAGCCTCGCCGGAAGCGATGACGGTGTTCAGCTTCGTATAGTAGTTCGCGAAATCCAGCACCTCGGGCTGGACCTTCACGTCCGGATTCTGCTTCTCGAATTCGGCGATCATCTCCTTCAGCGTCTGCTCCTGGGAACCGCTCGCCGTATATTGCATGAATTTGATCGTCACCTGATCTTTAGGCTTGGCCGTGGCGGACGGTGCGGCCGACGGCGCAACGGACGGACTGTTCGAAGCCGCGCTTTGATCGCTGTTGCCGCCGCAGCCGGCTGCCGCTACGAGCATCGCCATCGACACGAGCATGAGACCCTTTTGACCTTTTTTAAGCATTGTACCTCTCCCTTTTCGAATGAATTGGTTTCATATGCCGCTTGTGCTTGCCTGCTGCCCGGACTGTCGCTGCCAGGGCATCCCCCCCTTCAAGCCGGACGCCTTACTTGATCCCGCTCAAGGTCATCCCGCGGATAAAATACTTCTGGGCGAACAAATACACGACAAAAATCGGAATGAAGCTGATGACATTGCCGGCCATCAGGATGTTCCACTCGGTCGACCAGCGTCCCTGAAGTTTGGACAGGCCGACGGGCAACGTCAGCAGATTCGTGTCGCTCACGACGATCAGCGGCCACAAGAAGTTGTTCCACGAGCTCATGAACGCGAAGATCGCCAATGTCGCCAACGCCGGTTTGCTGAGCGGCAGCATCACGTTCCAGAACACCCGGTAATAGGACGCGCCGTCCATATAGGCCGCCTCCAGCAGCGAATCCGGAACGGTCATCATATGCTGCCTGAGCAGGAACGTACCGTATGCGCTGAATATGCCGGGAAGGATGAGACCGGCATACGTATTCAGCAGGTTCAGCTTCTGGAACACGATGAACAAAGGCGTCAGCGTGACCTGCATCGGAATCATCATCGTTACCAGGAACAGGAAGAACAGGCCGTCCCGTCCTTTAAACGGAATTTTGGCGAACACGAACGCCGACATGGCACATACGAGCAACTGCAGCACGGTGGAGACGACCGACACCGCCAGGCTGTTGAACAAAAATTTGTAGATGGGGAAATACGTTTGAATCTGCGTATAATTGCTGAGCTTCCACTCCGACGGCAGCAGGCGCGGAGGCATTTTCACGACCTCCAGACTGTCCTTGAAGGAACCGAAGAGCATCCAGACGAACGGGAACAGGAACACGACGGCGGAAGCCAGCAAGACCGAATGCGACAGAACGAGCTTCAGCCAGCCTTTGGCGGATCGGTTATCGGTCATACGTAACCCACCTCTTCTGCAGTTGGTATTGCAAGTAAGTGACCGCGAAGATAATCAGAAACAATACCCACGACTGCGCCGCCGCAAAACCCATCTTGTGGTTCTGGAACGCGTTCTTGTAGACCTGCTCGACCAGCGTGCTTGTGCTGCCGGCCGGTCCGCCGTTCGTCAGAATCATGACTTGATCGAAAAGCTGGAAAGCATTGATGAGCGAGATCGTGATGACAAAAAACAAGGCGGGAGTCAGCAGAGGCAACGTGATGTTAAAAAACCGGTAGGTGGAGCCGGCTCCGTCGAGATGCGCGGCTTCATAGTAATCCTCGGAAATATCTTGCAAGCCCGCCAGCAGGATGATCGCGACGAACCCCGCGTCCTTCCAGACGGTGACCATAATGACGGCCGGCATCGCCCAGAAAAAGTCTTGAAGCCAGACAGGGCCTTCGATCCCCGCCAATGACAACACGTAATTCAGCAAGCCGGACTTGCCGTTCAAAATCCACTTCCATACGATGGATACGGCGATCCAGGAGGTGATGACGGGAATGAAGACAATCGCGCGGTACAGCTTGACGCCCCGCATCTTCCGGTTCAGCAGTACGGCGAACAGCAAGCCGAACACAAGCACGAGCGGCAAATAGCCGATAATGAAGCGAAACACGTTTTTGATGGACATCAAGGACTTCTCGTCCTGGAATACCTGAACGTAATTGTCCAACCCGACAAACTCGGCCTCCGTCAGCAGATCCCAATCCGTCAGGCTGATATAGCCGGAGGACACCATCGGAATAAGCTGAAACAGCAGAAGACCCGACACCCCCGGCAGCAGCAAAACGAATGCCGCCGTTCTTCTTGCCCAATGTTTATGACCGACCACGGCTCATGTTCCTTTCTGTGTCAGATCCTTTTGACCGTATCCCGGACGACCAGTTCGATCGGCAGCGTCAATTCCGTCTCCACGTCTTCCTTGCCTTCTATCGAATCGATCAGGCATTGAGCCGCGGCCGAGCCCCTCGTCACGATATCCTGCCGCACCGTTGTCAGGCGGGGAACAAACATCTTGGAGAGTGAAATATCGTCAAAACCGATCACCGAGATGTCCTCCGGCACCTTGACTCCGTTCTCCGACAAACCCGCGATCACCCCGAAGGCGACCAGATCGCCCGTGGCGAACACCGCCGTAATGCCGCGCCTGTCGGACGCGATGGCCCGGCCGGACTCTACGCCGTGGTCGTAACTGACAGAGCCTTCGAACACGTAATCGGGATTGTAGAACAACCCGTGCTCCTTGAGCGACCGCTTGTAACCGAGGAACCGCTTCTCCACGACGCCGTCCTTGCGGATCGTGCCCGTCACCAGCGCGATATTCTGATGCCCGTTCTCGATCAGATGCGTGGTGGCCATGTAGCCGCCCAGCTCGTCGTCGATGCCGATTCTCTTGAAGTAGTTGTCGTTGATGTAGCTGTCGATGAGCACGATGGGAATGTTAACTTTTTTCAAATCCTCGTAAAAGCTCTCCTGGTAGATGCCCATGATGATCGCGCCGTCCAAATTCCGCTGCATGGACACATCCAGGTATCCCTCCCCCTTGTTTACCCCGGATAAAATCATGTGGTACCCGGACTGGCGCAGCTTCGCTTCGATCCCGCAGATCAACTCGCAGTAGAACGGATTTTCCAGCAGCAGTTGGGATTGATCCTCGGTTTGCGGGATGACGACCCCGATCAGGTTGGATTTGTTGTTGGCCAGGCTGCGGGCCGAGTAGTCGGGAATATAATTGAGCTCTGCAATCGCTTTCTTTATCTTGCTTAAGGTGTCCGCCGACACCTTGTGCTCGCGCCCGTTAAGCACGTACGACACGGCAGCGGAGGACACGCCCGCCCGTTGAGCGACGTCTTTGATCGTAATCCGCTTCACAGCACACCATCCTGACTCCTTCTATAGTGTGTTCTCCACCCCCGACAGGAGGTTAATCGTTTAACTTATTTATAACTCATCCCTAAAGCGTTTTCAAGAAAAATTTGCTCTCTTTTGGCAAATTTTTTTGTTACACGTCCCATTCCATCAGGTTGTGGCTGGTTACATTTAACTCAAATGGGCGGTCGCAACCTGATTATTCGGTACGTTTTGTTAAGCGAATAACGAATTTCTCCCTTTTACGCCGTTCAAATCGGGACAAGTGCAGGTGTACACCTACGTAAAAAACATAGGAGGCATTCTCATGTACAATGTACGGCTCCACGAGAGTCGACCAGCTTCAATTCAGTGTCGACCATCATTTGACGACGGGAACCTTCAGGGAAGGCATCTGGAAATCGTTGTTCCAGCAGATCATTCCCAAGAAGTTTTCCATCGAGCAATCTGTTTTTATCGTAGACTCGAAAGGTCATGTGTCTAACGAAGTAGACTTGGCAATTTTCGACGAGCAGTATACGCCTTATATATTTCGATACGGCAATATCAAGTATATTCCCATTGAAGCAGTTGCCGTCGTCGTGCAATGCAAAAGCACCAACGTGTATGAAGACAAATTACGGAAATGGGTGAATAGCGTCGACGAGCTACGCACTTCGATGAAATCCGTGGCTCGCATGTACACTTCTATTTCCTGTGGGGACCTGGATCCGAAATCCCTGAAATCAGGCATGACACAAACCGCTACCCGTCCGGTCAAAATTTTATGTCATACCAAAAATGAAACGCCTGCCGGCATCCGGGGATTCGATATCGTCATTCATCCGAGGAAGGGCAAGTTGAACGTCACGATTCCGAAGGAGAAAGACAATCATCTGGGCACGTGGCATAAAGAGTTGAACCATTTCGGAGAACAGCTTACGGATCGGCATTTCACTCTCGACAAAGGAACCATTACGGAATATACACTGGAAAAATACCGGATTCGCCAAGATCAAAAACCGAATAAAGAGATCTCCTTGTTATCCCTGACGTTCCAGTTGAATCAGTTGCTGATGCTAATCAATAACCCGCTTTTGTTTCCGCATCTCGCTTATGTGGAGATGTTTAATCGACACTTGGACGAGATATGAAGCTGAGTTTCGCGAACCCCAAGCGAACATGAATTTCCCGGGAGGTTCGCACCCTGCGCCAGAGCTGGCTTTTTGGGAGAAATGAGTATCCTTACTCGAATTTTTCCCGCTCGAAAAAGCAGGTTCGCGAAAATGACGCCCTCAGGCCTTGTGCTGCAAGGATTTTCGACGGATGCAGTCGCTCCCCACGCGGGAGCGTGGATTGAAACGACGCATTCGGCCGTCTCGTTCGAGACGGCCGAAGTCGCTCCCCACGCGGGAGCGTGGATTGAAACATCCACGTTGTCGGCGAAAGCGACAGCTCTTTGTGGTCGCTCCCCACGCGGGAGCGTGGATTGAAACTCCGGTGCATCAGGTAAATTGATCTCAGCGTAATGGTCGCTCCCCACGCGGGAGCGTGGATTGAAACATCTGTCCCAACATTTAAGCGCGATAGGCCGATTCCGAGTCGCTCCCCACGCGGGAGCGTGGATTGAAACTCATCCAGCCCCGTCACGGTATAGCTTGTCTCCGGAGGTCGCTCCCCACGCGGGAGCGTGGATTGAAACTTGTAGTCAATTTGATCATTCGATTTCATCTCCTTTCAGGTCGCTCCCCACGCGGGAGCGTGGATTGAAACTGATGGAAAATTTAGCAGAACTGAGGTCATCGGTAACAGTCGCTCCCCACGCGGGAGCGTGGATTGAAACGATCTTGTTGCCGCCGAGGACGTAATCATTGCGCCAGGGTCGCTCCCCACGCGGGAGCGTGGATTGAAACGATCTTGTTGCCGCCGAGGACGTAATCATTGCGCCAGGGTCGCTCCCCACGCGGGAGCGTGGATTGAAACGTAAATGTAATCCAACTCAATCCCTTCGCGGGCGTCGCTCCCCACGCGGGAGCGTGGATTGAAACGCAGCACTCTGGCCTGCGGGAACCGCTGTTGAATCCGTCGCTCCCCACGCGGGAGCGTGGATTGAAACATTGTCTATAACCTGCTCGGCTTTTGGAAAGCCGGGACGTCGCTCCCCACGCGGGAGCGTGGATTGAAACCTAATTTGGCTTATGCCCATCTCCAAAATGGAGCGGTCACTCCCCACGCGGGAGCGTGGATTGAAACATAAATTTTACCGGGGTAAAGAAAGTAATAAGCAAAGTCACTCCCCACGCGGGAGCGTGGATTGAAACAATTTGCTTGCGGGTCCATATCGGCCCGCTTGTAGTCACTCCCCACGCGGAGCGTGGATTGAAACTGTGCGCGGTTGTTGGCAAATCTGACCGCTTTTGCGCGTCACTCCCCACGTGGAGCGTGGATTGAAACGCGCTTCCCGGCTTCATGAGGAGCAGCGTCGCGCAGGGTCACTCCCCACGCGGGAGCGTGGATTGAAACTTGCTAGGTAGGGAAGCCCGTTGAAGCCTGCCAGTGGTCGCTCCCCACGCGAGAGCATACCACCCCATAAATTCTCTCCCCCGTGCCCCTTACAGGGGCAACACGAAAATCCAACATAGAATTCCTAATATAGGAAATGATTCAATCTATTTTTTATGTCAGGTTTGACGCATTGGTAGTGAATAAAATATCGAAATACGACGAAGCTCACGCTTTTCCCGCCCTAGCACTCTTTTTTCACGGTTGACGCCGTCCGTGAAACGCGCTATAGTACGTGATTGCCGAAGGAAACATTTGGCGGAAAGCAACCCGACATCCTATACGAAAGGTCGTCGCATCAAGATGGATCATGGACGGAATGTGGGTTATGACGGTCACGTCATCGACCCGGACAAAACAGTGGATTCCAAGTATTGGGGAACGGAAAACGTCGGCTGGGACGGGTACGTTAAAGATCCGTGGAAGCCGGTAGACAGTCGCCGACATTACGTATCGGACGACGATGACAGCGAGTTCGAACTGCCCGATTGGTTCACGAACATCGCCGCCGTAGGGATGGCGCCCTTCCTCCTACCGTTAGGGCTGCTGATCGTCTCCTATTTGCTCACCTGGTTCACGGACTTGCTGGAGCCCTTGATGCGCTTCATACGTTTTCCCGGACTTGTATGGGTGGCGGTGAGCTTGGTCGTTACCACCAACCTCCGCTTCCTGGAAAAAATCTCAGGTGGAGAAACGGCCGGCCTCTTCAAGTCCAAAAGAAAAACGATCGCTTTCCTGACGGGGATCGTCTCGTTTGCGGCGTGTTATGCGCTGTTCGACCCTTCCCTGTCCGATTGGTTCGACGATTTTTATTGGACGCACAGGGAACGGCAGGAGGGATTCCTGGAGCACTTCGTCTGGTATGTGTTTATCGCGTTTCTGAATTTGACCCGAATCTTGATTCCGCTGGCCGTGTACCCGGCATTGAGACTCGCCGTCAGGCCGTTCCGGAATCGGCTGTACTCGGTCAGGGTGCAGACGTTCTTAGAAAAAAGAATCGTCAAGCCCTGAGCATCGACTCCCCGCTTCCCATCCAAATCAATATCCCGCAACGGTCCGAAGGGGACAGCAGATGGAGGAACAGGATCTCCAAACGCTGCTCCCTCCGGCGCGGGCAGCCTCCCCATTCCCCTTCGCTCGCTAGGAGCCGTCTCCATTCACCGAACGAAAACCGTACATCGGATCGGCGGCGCATCCCGCGTTTTTTGCGATCTCCGCTTCATGCAATGCCGGAGCGGCATCAAAAAAAGCCTCCGACCCGCATCAGCGGAATCGGAGACTTTACTTGCATGGACGGTTAGTCCAATACCAACGCTTGCATCACTTTGGCGATGCTGTCCGGCACGAGGACATTCGCGTAACCGTCATACGGCGTCGGGGTCTTGTTGATGAGGATAAACCGGTTCCCGTTATAGCGCCGAACCAACCCGGCCGCCGGCTGGACGGTGAGAGAAGTGCCGGCGACGACCAGCACATCCGCCTGCTCGATATAATCGGCAGCCCGTTGCAGCAGCTCCAAATCCAGCGGTTCCTGATAGAGCACGACATCGGGCTTGACGATGCCGCCGCACTGCTTGCAAGCCGGCACGAGACCTTGCTCCGGCGACAGGATGTCCTCCAGCGAATGGAACGTGCCGCAGCGGATGCAGTTGTTGCGTTGCACCGAGCCGTGCAGCTCCAGCACGTTCCGGCTTCCCGCAAGCTGGTGCAGCCCGTCGATGTTCTGCGTGATCACGGCCTTCAGCCGGCCTTGCCGTTCAAGCTCGGCCAGGGCGATGTGCGCCGCGTTCGGTTTGGCGTCCGGGTGGATCATGTTCGATTTGTAGAAATCAAAAAACAATTCCGTACGGCTGTAGAAAAAATCGCGGCTCAACATCTGCTCCGGGGCGTATTTCCCCCCGTTCCGCGTCCGGTACAGTCCGTCGGCCGACCGGAAGTCGGGGATGCCGCTTTCCGTCGACGTGCCCGCTCCGCCGAAAAACACGATGTTCTCGCTCTCGCTGACGATTTTCTTCAGCTCGTTGAATTCCATCTCGCTCCCTCCTTCAACAGCCGGTCGATTCGCGGCGGCGTCAGCCTCGCCCGGCAGGCGGCGGCCAGCGTGCCCGCCACCGGCCCGGAACCGCATCCGTGTCCGCTTACGGCCTCCATTCGCCCGTATGTCCGAGATGGCGCCGGATCATGTCCATCTTCAGCCTCCAGGTGCGCGGGCTCGGCGTCACGAGGTAAATCTCGGGATGCAGCTTGCGCAAATACTCCTGGCGCAGCAACGCCAGTTGGCTCCGGTGATACTCGCGGATCTCGTCCAGTCCCGGCAGCTCGCGCGCGAGCCGTCCGTCCCGAAAAACCGGCTGAAGCAGCTTCACGGCTTCGAAGTCCTCCACCCGTTTGCGCAAATACGGATGAACGGGATCGAACAGCTCCAGCACGCCGTCCTGACCGATCTCCGTCTCTTCCTCCAGCGCCACGTAATCGGCCTCCGCCCAGCCGGTTTTGCGGTTGATGATGCGGTACACGTCCTTGATGCCGGGCGTCGTCACCTTCTCCGGATTGCCCGAAATTTTGATGACGGGCTCGTAGCCGCGCGAGTCCCCGCCGATCCGCTCCCGCGCCACCAGCTTGTACACGCCGCCGAGGGATGGATTATCCGCCGCCGTAATCAGTTGCGTGCCGATGCCCCAACTGTCGATGCGGGCCCCTTGCGCCTTCAAGTCCAGGATAATGTTCTCGTCGAGATCGTTCGAGGCGACGATCTTCACGTACGACAGCCCCGCTTCGTCCAGCATGCGGCGCGCGGCTTTCGACAAATAGGCGAGATCGCCGCTGTCCAGCCGGATCGCCTGCATGCGCCGCCCTTGCTTCTCCAGCGCCTTGGCGACTTCGATCGCATGCGTGACGCCGCTGGCCAGCGTATCGTACGTATCCACGAGCAAAGTCACCTGATGCGGCAAAGCCGAAGCGTAACGCTCGAACGCCTGCTCCTCCGAGTCGTGCACCTGCACCCAGGCGTGCGCGTGCGTTCCTTTCGTCGGGATGCCGAACATCTGACCCGCCCGCAAGTTCGAGGTCGCGTCGAAGCCGGCGATATAAGCGGCGCGCGCGCCCCAGATCGCGGCGTCCGCCTCCTGCGCCCGGCGCGAGCCGAATTCCATCAGGACATCGTGCGGCGCGACCTGCCGAATCCGCGACGCCTTGGTTGCGATCAGCGTCTGGAAGTTGAGGAAGTTCAGCAGCGCCGTCTCGATCAACTGCGCTTCGAACACGGTCGCTTCGACGCGCAGCAGCGGCTCGTTCGGGAAGACGACCGTTCCCTCGGGCACGCACCACAAATTTCCGGTGAAGCGGAATCGGCGCAGCTCCTCCAAAAACGCCGGGTCGTACCCCTCTTCCTGCGACGCGAGGTAAGCGATGTCCGCCTCGTTGAAGTGCAGCTCCTGCAAATAGCGGACGATCCGCTCCAGCCCGGCGAACACGGCATACCCGTTGCCGAACGGCAGCTTCCGGAAGTACGCCTCGAACACGGCCTTGCGGTTCAGCGTGCCGTGATACCAATGGGCGTACATCATGTTGATCTGGTATTTGTCGGTGTGCAGCGTCAGATGCTCGGTCGACATGTCATTTCCATCCTTCCGTTACGTCTGCGCCTAGCACCCCGCGGAAATGCCCGAGCGCCCATTCATGGCCTTTGTCGTTGAAGCTCGCGACCGCGTCGGCGTGCACCGTGATCGCGAATCCGCGGTTATACGCGTCGACGGCCGTATGCAGGACGCAGATGTCGGTGCATACGCCCGCCAGGTGCAGCTCCGTAATTCCCCGCTCCCTCAGCTTCAGCTCGAGCGCCGTGCCGCAAAACGCGCTGTATCTCGTTTTGTCCATCCAATGAATGTTCTCCCGGTTCGCTTCGTACACGTCGCGCAGCCGTCCGTACAATTCCCGGCCGTCCGTGCCCCGGATATTGTGCGGCGGGAACAGCTTATGCTCGGGATGGTACACGTCCCCCTGCTCGTGCAGGTCGACCGCCATCACGACGAAATCGCCCGCCCGCACGAACCGCTCCGTCAGCTCCGCGATCCGCGATTCGATCGCGACAGCCGGCTCTCCGCACGGCAGACGCCCGACGACAAAATCATAGGTATAATCGATCACCACAAAAGCTTTCATCGGAAGCCCTCCTTTTGCCGGGACTCCGCCCGGAACTCAATTGTAGATCGACAGCTCCGGCTCCTGGTCGGCGAACCGGTACAGTTGAGCCGCGCGCTGCGAATATTTATTGGACGCGAGCGGGCGCCCCTGCTCGTCGCGGACTTCCTCGAGAATGCCCCGGCGGCAACGCGTCGACGTCAGCTTGCGGATAAAATTGGGCTCTTCGAATTCCGGTACGACGCAGCGGATGACCTGATACAGTTCGGCCAGCGTAAACGTCTCGGGCAAAAACTCCCGTGCGATCGTCGTCGTCAGCATGCGCCGCCGGACACGCTCCAGCGCGTCGCGCAATATTTCGCCGTGGTCGAAGGCGAGATCCGCCTCCAGCGCTTCCCGCACAGGCATCAGCTTCAACTCGTCCGCATCGGCGCCCGCCTGCCGCCCGAGCAGCAGCGACTCGTTCACCAGCGCGTAGAAGGCGTGGGAGACCATCCACCCGCGCGGGTCCCGGCCCGGCTTGCTGTATACGTTGAAATACTCCATCAGCACGTTCCGCACGCCGGTTTCTTCGGCCAGCTCCCGCTCCGCGCATTCGTACACCGTCTCCGTCTCTTTCGTAAAACCGCCCGGCAGCGCCCATTTCCCTTCGAACGGCCATACGCGGCGCTTGACGAGCAGCACCTGCAGTTCGCGGACGGGCAGCGACTTTTTACCGGAAGGTTTATCCTTCGACACGATGGTGAAAATAACGATATCCGCGGGCACGCCGTCCGGCGTCCGGTATTTCCCCGGCTGGTAGCCTCCTCCATTCACCGCCATGCTCATAGGGTTCACCTCGATCTGCAAGCCCAAGCGATACCGTTGTGATTGCCTGAATCCATACTTTCGATTTGATATTGTCATTATGACATATTGAAAAATGTTGTCAATAGTATTCCCGCCCGACGCGCGGCGAACCCGCTGCTCCGTCATTTCCGCGGGTTACGGCAGCGGCGGACAACGCCATAACTCGGCCCCGGCTGCGATCGGCAGTCGGGACCGGGGGGCGTCTGCCCCGTTATCCGGGCATCTTCAGGTAATAGATCGCGATCTGCGTGCGGTCGCGCAGCTCCAGCTTGCCCAGCACGGAAGTGACGTAATTTTTGACGGTTCCTTCGCTTAAATACAGGGCCGCCGCGATCTCCTTGTTGCTGAGTCCGTCCGCGATCAGCCGGACGATCTCGCGTTCGACCCCGGTCAACCCTTGCCTTGCGAGCCGTTCCTCCCGATTCGCCGGACTCCGGCCGGAGCCGTCCAGCATGCCGGCCAGCTTGCGCGCGATATCCGGATGGATCAGCAGCGATCCGTCATGCACGGTTTTGATCCCGGCCGCGATCCGCGCGGGCGGCACGTTCTTCAGCAGATAGCCGCCCGCCCCGTGGCGTATGGCCGCCGCGATATAATCGTCGTCGTCGAAGGTCGTCAGGATCAGCACGGCGGGCGGATTCGGCAGCGACCGGATCAACCGCGTCCCCTCGACGCCGTCCGTTCCCGGCATGCGGATATCCATCAGCACGACGTCGACCGGAGTCCGGCCGGCGAACTCGTACGCTTCCCTGCCGTCCCGGCAGGTCCCGGCGACCGTAAGCTCCGGGTCCAGCTCCAGCAAAATCCGCATGCTTTCCCGGATAAACGGGTCGTCGTCCACAATCAATACGGATATCATGTTGATCATCCCCCCGGTTGCTCCGTCTTCGGCGCGTTTATCGGCTTGGCATACGGCAAAAACGTCGTAACGGAAAATCGGCCCTCGCTGGACACGGCAAGACTCCCGCCGGCCATCCGGACCCTCTCGGCCATGCCTTTCAGGCCGAGTCCGCGGGAGACCGCGCCGTCCGGCACTTTGCCGTCGTTGCTGACGATCATCGCCACGCCGTCCGGCCGGTACTGCAAGCAGACATCCACAACAGAGGCCGCTCCGTGCCGGACCGCGTTCGTGATCGCTTCCTGCGCATTCTGGTACAAGATCCACTCCGCGCTCGGATACAGCGGCCGGGGAATTCCCGCGATCTCGAAGCGAACGTCGATCCCCATCGATTCCCCGGCCTCCCGGACGAGCCGGTCCAGCGCATACCGCCTGGCATCGTCCGCTTCGGGCGAAGCCAGGCGCCTCACCGTCTGGCGCATCTGCTCCATGCCGTCCTGCAGTTGGTCCCGCATCTGCTCCACCAGCCGGCCCGCCCGCTCCGGATCGGCCCCGATCAGTTGCAGCGCCGCTTCCGACATCATCTTCACCCGGATCAGCCGGTGCCCGAGATCGTCGTGGATATCGGCGGCGATCCGGTTGCGCTCGGCCAGCCGGGTGTACTCCTCGATCTGCGCCGCGTAATCGGCCAGCCGGCGGCGCGCCAATTCCAACTGCTCGTGGCTGGCGGCAAGCTCGTCGTATAGCTGCTCCGTCCGCTCCCGGCGCGAATCGTGCTGGCTCCCGGCGTACAGCACGCCGGACCAGGCCGTCCATAGCAGCGCGACCGGCGCAAGCAGCTCCGGCCGATGCTCGTGTAGAAAATCGAGCGGAACCATGCCGCCGATCAGCGTCCAGGCGACGGCTTCCCGAAGTCCGGGACGGCCGGCGTACGCTGCGATCAGCGTCGAGAACGGGAGCAGGTACAAGACGCCGTGCGGGAACCGATAGCCGAACCAGGCGAACAGGCCCAGCTCCAGAAGGAGCAGGGGCCTCCGGCGGGAGGGCCAGCGTTCCGCCGCTCTCAACACAAGCAGCGACAGCAGCGCGTAAGCCACATAAGGAGCATGCTCTCCCGTGTTCACCCCAAATAAAGTCAACAGCGCCGGAATCGCGACGAGCAGCGCCCTCATCCATCGCAGCCATAACGTCATCGGTCCTTCTCCGATCTGCCAGTATATGGTCCCATTATAGCATGGCCATGCGGCACGGGCACGATATGACTTTGGTCATGCGCAATCCGTGACCGAAGCGACCTGCGCCGCTGCCCGACAATCGGTACACTGAAGCTATCATAGGAATGGAAGGACGAATGGAAACGATGGCACTCGTATCTTTTCGCGACGCGCTCAAAAAGTACGATTCGCGCATAACGGTCAATCATTTGACGTTGGATATCGGGCAAGGAGAAATCTTCGGCCTGCTCGGCCCGAACGGCGCCGGCAAAAGCACGTCCATCCGCATGGCCGCGGGGCTGCTCCCGCTGGACGGAGGCGATATTACGCTGGACGGCCGCTCGGTCCGCAGCCAGCCTCTCGAAGTCAAACGCCGGCTCGGGCTCGTTCCGCAGGAGCTGGCCATCTACGAGCAATTGACGGCCTGGGAGAACGTCGCCTTTTTCGGCAGGCTGTACGGCCTTCGCGGCAAGCTGCTGAAGCAGAGGGTCGAGGAGGCGCTCGGCTTCGTCGGCCTGGCCGATCGGGCCGGCGACAAGCCCCACACGTTCTCCGGCGGGATGAAGCGCAGACTGAACATCGCCTGCGCGATCACGCACAGACCGATGCTGATTATTATGGACGAGCCGACGGTCGGCATCGACCCGCATTCCCGCAACCATATTCTCGAATCGGTGCGCGAACTGAACCGGCTCGGCTCCACCGTGATTTACACGACGCATTATATGGAAGAAGTCGAAGCGATCTGCACGCGCATCGGCATCATCGACCAGGGCAAGCTGATCGCCAGCGGCACGAAGGATCAGCTTCGCCGTCAGGCCGGGCAGGACATTGTGCTGTCGCTGGAGACGGACCGGCGGGATCAGGAGGCCATCCGGGAGATCAGGAGCCATCCGCGCATCCGGCATGTGAGCGAAGGCGACGGCGGGCGGCTCGACCTGACGGTTGACGACTCGCCGACCGTCCTGCAGGATGTGCTGTTTATCTTGAACAAGCATCAGGTCTCGCTCAAACAATTAACCCGCAACGAACCGAATCTCGAATCGCTGTTCCTGCATCTGACGGGCCGCAGCTTGAGAGACGCGTGACATTAGGGGTACGGAGGGATGTAAACGACATGTACGCATGGTTGACGATAACCGGCTGCGAACTGCTGAAGACGGCCCGCAGCCGTACGGTTCTGGTCATGTTGTTCGGGTTGCCGCTGCTCCTCATCTATATTCTCGGGCAAGTGTTCGGCAGCGTGACTTCCGCCCCGGCGCGCGTTGCCGTTTATGTGGAAGACAACGGTCCGCTGCGCGGGCAGATCGAATCGTTTTGGAACCGGGAGGATCTGCGGGCTTACGTCCGGCCCGTCTGGCGGACTTCCGCCCGCGAGGTGGAGCTCGAAGTCAAGGAGGGCACCGCCGATTACGGCGTCGTCGTCCCGGCGGGATTCTCCGATCGGGTCGCGTCCGGCGGCAAAGCCGAGTGGCTGGCCTATCCGGGCCGGCACGAAGACCGCAACATCGCCGCAAGGGCGGTGGCTTCCCGGTTCCTGTCGGAATTAAACGTCAGGCTCGCCGCCATCGCCGCTTACGGGCCGGAAGCCGGGCCGCTCCCCTCGGCCGAAGCGGATGAAGATATCCCGCTGGTCGCCGCCGTCCTGGCCGACGCGCCCCCCGGAGACGATGCCTTGTTCAAAGGATTGTCCGCCATGCAATATTACTCGGCGGCGTACCTGATCATGTTTTTGCTGTTCAGCGGCATGTCCGCAGGCATCGAGCTGCTGCGAAGCCGGCAGGACGGCACGTTGAGCCGTCTGTACGCGACTCCGCATCCGCTGCCTGTCGTGATCGGCGGATGGATCGGCAGCTCGCTCGCGCTCGCCATCGTCCAGTCCGCTTTTATCGTCACCGTCACCTCGTTCGCCTTCGGCGTGGACTGGGGCGGAAAGTTCGGCTGGATCGCTCTCGTCTGCCTGCTGACGGCGGTCGCATCGATCGGCCTGGCGCTAATCGTCGCTTCGTTTGCGCGGACGATCCAATCGATGCAGACGGTGTACAACATCCTTACGTTCGCCATGACCTTCGTCAGCGGCGGCATGGTTGTGGGCATGGGCGGCGTCATCGAGAAATTAGGACATTGGACCGTCAACCATTGGGCGAACGAAGCTCTCCGAGGCATCATGAACGGAGAGACCGCCTCGTTGGGAACCAATGTCGGCATCCTGTCGCTGATCGCCGCGGGTCTTGCCGCCTTGACCGCCATCCGAATGAGAAAGGTAGTTGATTTGCATGCGTAGCTGGCCGATCGCCGCCATGCTGATCCGAAGATCGATCGGCAGCCGCCGCGGCTTGCTGGTCAACCTGCTTGTACCTGCGGCTGTGCTGGGTCTCGTCGTCGGATTATTCGGGGCTTCCGAAAACAATCCGGCCGTGATCGCCGTGCACAATGCCGACCAAGGACTTCTCGGCTCCTATATCGCCGATTCGCTGTCCAGAGACGGGAAATACGATCTCCGCGCCGCCGAAGCCGACAGCGATGCCGATGCCGCCGAATCGCTGCGACAGGCCGTTCGGAACGGCGAGGCGGATGCGGCCGTGTACGTGCCCGCGGACTTCACGGAACGGCTCCTGGCGGGAGAACGGCCGCAGGCCCTCGTCTACCGGCAAAGCGAGCAGCTCTGGAACGCGGCGCTTCTCGCCGCGCTGCAAAGCGAAGCCGCCCGCCTGGACAGCGTGGTCAACCTCGTCCGCGAACGGCACGGCGCGCCGAAAGCGGAGGATTTGGCCCCCCTGCTGGCCCAGATGTCCGTCGAGCGCGTATCGGCGCGAGAAGCCGATCTGAAGCTCGGTCTCGTCGTATCCAACCCGACGGTCATCGGCGTGATGCTGATGTTCGTCATGCTGCTCGCCAACCAGACGATCGTCTACGTGCTGGAAGACCGGATTCACCGGACGATGGCGCGGATGTACGCGGCTCCGGTCCGGTCCGCCGATATCGCCGCCGGCAACTTCGTCGGCAGCATGCTGGTCGGCGCGATGCAGCTCGTGATCGGATTGATCGTCATGCGTTATGTGTTCGGCTATACGGTCGGGGGCGTGCCGTTCGTCTCGCTGCTGCTGGTGGCGGCATGCTTCCTGTTCGGAGCGGTCGGCCTTGCCTCCGCCTTGGCCGGGCTCGTGCGCAACACGAACCAGCTCGGACAGCTCAATACGTTGGCCGTGACCCTGACCTGCATGCTCGGAGGCTGCTTCTGGCCGCTCTCCATTACGCCCGAATTCATGCAGAAGCTGGCTAACCTCACGCCGCAAAAATGGGCGCTGGACGCGATCGACCGGCTCTCTTCGGGCGCCGGCCTGCCGGACATCGCGCTGCACCTCGCCATCCTGCTGCTGTTCGGCGCCGTGTCGCTCGCCTTCGGAGCCGCGTCGCTGCAGCCGGGCCGCTCGGCCGCGTGAACCAAACCGTCCCCGACAACAAACGAACCTCCAAAGCCGCTGTTAAAGTGGGGGTGGAGGTTCGTTTTGCTCGATTTCACTTCAAAGGCGGGGGGCGGGCGGCTGGCTCCTCACGCCGAGGAAGCCAACCGGCTCGCGCCCCGGCGAAACGCAACAGCCGGGCGGATAAAAACTCCGCCCGGCCGTTTATTGCCGCTAGATATGATTCAACCGGTCAAGCGCCAGACTGGCGAGCAGCGCCGCGCCGAGAGGGATGCATTCCTCGTTCAGCGTGTATTGCGGGTGGTGAAGCCCATAGGCGTTCTCCGCGCCTTGGCGCGGTCCCGAGCCTAGCCAGAAGAAGCAGCCCGGCACGTGCTTCAGATAAACCGAGAAGTCTTCGCCCGCCATCGTCGGGGCCGCCTCGACCCGCCGCTCCCTTCCGATGAGCGCATCGGTCGCCGCCTCGACAAACGCGGCTTGAGCGTCGTGGTTCACCAGCACGGGAACCTGCTCCATATAACGCAGATCGGCCTGGCACCTGTACCCGTAAGCTATGCCTTCGACCAGCCGCTTGATGATGCCCGGCAGCTTCGCCTGTACGGCCGGATCGAAAGCCCGTACCGTCCCGGTCAGCTCGGCGCGGTGGGGGATCACGTTGTTCGCGTGGCCCGCCTGCAGGCTGCCGATCGTGACGACGGCCGGCTCGAACGGCGACAGCTCCCGGCTGACGGCCGTCTGCAAACCCATCACAAGCGCGGACGCGCAGACGATCGGGTCGATCGTCTCGTTTGGAATCGCGCCGTGGCCGCCCCGGCCGGTCAACGTAAGCTCCAGCCGGTCCACCGACCCCATCAGCGCGCCGCGGCGCGTCGCCACAAGCCCCGCCGGAAGCGTCGGCAAATTGTGCAGGCCGTAGATCTCGTCGACGCCGTCCAGCGCGCCTTCGGCGATCATCGCCTTGGCGCCGGCGTTGATCTCCTCGGCGGACTGGAACAACAGCCGAATCGATCCGCGGGCCGGCCGGCGCGAGGCCAGCAGCTCCGCCGCGCCGAGCAGGATGGCCGTATGCGCGTCATGGCCGCACGCGTGCATGACGCCCGGCCGCTCGGAGGCGAACGGCGCTCCGGATTCCTCCTGGATCGGCAGCGCGTCCATATCGGCGCGCAGCGCGATTGTGGGACCCGACTCCGCCCCGTTCAACTCGGCGACGATGCCGTGGCCGCCGACGCCGCTGCGGTACGGAATCCCGAGCCGGTCCAGTTCGCGGCGCACCTTCGCCGCCGTCTCCGCCTCCTCGAAGCTGAGCTCGGGATAACGGTGCAGATCGCGGCGGAATTCGATCCATTTGTCCGCTCGGCCGGCCGCTTCCTCCAGCAGACGTATCCGTTCGCTGCCGCTCATGCTTCCGCCTCCCCTTCGCTATTGACCGTTTTCACCGCTCCTGCGCTCCGCTCGCCCTTGCCGTACAACTGCTGCATGATGCGCTTGCCGGTCGGCGTCTGGGCCAGGCCGCCTTTGGCCGTCTCGCGGTGCTTTTCCGGCATGGCGGAACCGACCTCCAGCATCACCTGCACCACCTCGTCGGAAGGAATGACGCTGCGCACGCCGGCCAGCGCCATATCCGCGGCCGCGAGCGCCGTCACCGCGCCGAAGCCGTTGCGGACGATGCAGGGGATTTCGACGAGGCCGCCGACCGGGTCGCAGATAAGCCCCAGCGAGTTTTTGAGCGCGAGCCCGACCGCGTGCAGCGCCTGCCACGGCGAGCCGCCGCGCAGCTCGGTCAGCGCTCCGGCCGCCATGCCGATCGCCGAACCGACCTCCGCCTGGCATCCGCCTTCGGCCCCGGATATAAACGAATTGTTCGCGATGACGTAGCCGATGGCGCCCGCGGCGAACAGGCCGTACGTCATCGTCTCGTCGCTCCAGCCGAACCGCTCCTGCGAGCTGACGAACACGCCCGGGATAATGCCGCACGAGCCCGCGGTCGGGGTCGCCACGATCCGCCCCATCGAGGCGTTCACCTCGGATACGGCGAGCGCGTATGCCATCGCGCGTTCGGCCACATAGCCGAGGTTGGAGTCGCTGGACTCGGCGTGCGCCATCACCCGCCGGGCGTCGCCCCCCGTCAATCCGCTGCGCGAGCGGGTGTCCTCTTCGAGCCCCCGCCTGACCGCTTCCTTCATGACGCCGTAATAGTCCGCCATCTGGCGGAACACCTCATGCTCGGGCCGGCCGGATTCCGCCGCCTGCTCCTTCAGCATCAGCTCGCCGATCGTCAAGCCTTCGGTCTCGCTGAGCTGCGCCAACTGCTCTAATGTCGTGAATCGCATGTCCTCACCCGTTTCGGAGATTGACGAAGCTGACGCGCGTTACGTCGGGCAGCCTCTCCAGATCCGCCAGCATATCCGGGGTCGGCGCTTCGTCCGTTTCGACGACGGTTAACGCATCGCCGCTGCGCGATTTGCGGTCGACGTCCATATGCCCGATATTGACGTTGCCCGCGCTGAGCAGCCGCGATATATCGGCGACCATGCCTTTGCGATCCCGGTGATAAACAAGCAGCGTCGGATACATCGCGGTGAACCGGACGTCGAAGCCGTTCACCTGCGAGATCTGGACGTTGCCGCCGCCGATCGAAGCTCCCGTCATCGATTGCTCCGGCTGTCCGCCTCCCCGCAGCCGGATCGTCACCGTGTTCGGATGCCCGGCAGGCTGGGACGCCGTCGCAAAAATGACGGACATGCCTGCCTGCTCGGCAATCCGGAGCGAATCGCGGATACGCGGATCGTCCGTGTCGAAATCGAGCAGGCCGCCGACCAGCGCGAGGTCGGTCCCGTGTCCTTTGTAGGTGTCGGCGAACGATCCGTACAGGATCAGCTCGGCCTGTTCCGGCAGGTTGGCGCCGAACATTTTTCTGGCCACCCGGCCGAGCCGGACCGCTCCCGCGGTATGGGAGCTGGAGGGCCCGACCATGCTGGGCCCTATAATCGAGAACACGTCTTTAAAGCGCACGGCCCGTTCCCCGTTTCGTCCATTCGATTAATCCGCCAGCCATTCCGCCAGGTGCGCGCGGACGAAATCGTCGTCGTTCAGATGCGGGTAATCGCGGTAGATCCGGTCGATCTCCTCCGCTTGGCCCGGCGAAAGCGTCTCGTCCGGATTGATGCACCAGGTTCCTTTCAGCAGGCCTTGCCGTCTGAGCACCTCATGTATACCCGGGATGCACCCGTGGAACGCGTTGGCCGTATCGAAAAACGCCGCGTTGGCGTCGGTCACTTCGATGTTGCGGCTCAGCCAGCGGATGGAGATTTCCGGTTTCGCCCGCGCGGCCTTGATCTCCTCCAGCAGCTCAACCGCCTTCTTCGTCCAGACCGCCCAATGTCCGAGCAGCCCGCCGACAATCGGCTTCTCGACGATGACGCCGTCCACGTTGAACCGGTACGTCGTCAGCAGATCGTTGATGATGTTGTCGTCGTTGCCGGTATAAAGCGCGATCTCGTCGCGGCGGCTGGAGTAGCAGACCGCGCGCACAACGTCGATCGTCTGGTACCGGTTGAACGGCGCCATCTTGATCGCGACGAGATTGTCGATCTCGGCGAACTTCCGCCAGAAGTCGAAGCTGAACGTCCGCCCCCCGACCGACGGCTGCAAATAAAAGCCGATCAGCGGAATTTCTTCGGCCACCCGGGCCGCGCGCTTCAGGATGTCCTCCTCGCTCCAGCCCTCCAGACCGCCCATGCTGAGCAGGCCCGCATGGTAGCCGAGTCCGCGCGCGATACGGGCTTCCTCGACGGCTTGCTCCGTGGGTCCGCACAGACCGGCGACGAGAATAAACGGTCGGCCGACGTTCGCCTTCGCGACTTCTTCGGCCGCGAGACGCAGAACCGGCTCGAACAGGTTGACGTCCTTGCGGCGGATCTCGAACTGCGTCGAATGCACGCCGACGGCGATGCCGCCTGCGCCGGACGCGATATAGTAGCGGGTCAGCGCGCGCTGGTGCCGTTCGTCCAGTTTGCGGTTTTCGTCAAGCGCAAGAGGATGCGCGGGAATGACCAGACCTTCGTGCAGCGCTTTTTTCAGTTCCGGAGACAAGGTAGCGGCTGGCATTAGAATTTCCCCTCCCGTTCTTGGAAATGCGTCGGTTTGTTCCACGTCGTGTTGCCCGCGGCCACCCATTCCGCCGTCCAGTCGATCAACTGAAGCAAGGAAACGCGCGGATAGCCGAACAGCTTGAAGGCTTTGGCGGCGTTGTTCAGCAGCGCCGTATCCGACTCCGTGCCGACGAACTGCGGTTCCTTGCCCAGCCGGCGGGCGAATTCCTGCGCCACCCAGCGGATCGAGATCGTCTCCGGCCCGGTGACGTTGACGATTTGCGGCGGAGTATCGCACACGGTCAGGCAGCGGATCGCCATCTCGTTGGCGTCGCCCTGCCAGATGACGTTCACATGGCCCGTGGCGAGATGGATCGGACGGCCCTCGTTGACGGCGCGGGCAACCTCCAGCAGCACCCCGTAGCGCATATCGACCGCGTAATTGAGGCGGTAGATCGCCATCGGAATGTTATATTTGTGCGAGAAATATTCGAAGACGCGCTCGCGGCCCAGGCAGGACTGCGCGTACTCGCCGATTGGGTCCGGAGAGACCGCCTCGGTCACGCCGCCCGAGCTGACCGGCACGAACGGGTACACGTTGCCCGAGGAGAAAACGACAATGCGGGAATCCTTGTATTTCTCCGAGACGCGGCCCGGCAAATACGAGTTCATCGCCCAGGTGAAATACTCCTTGCCCGTGGTGCCGAACTTGTTGCCGGCCATATAGATGACATTGTCGACGTTCGGCAGGCTGCGCAGCGCCTCGTCGTCGAGCAGGTCGCAGGAGATCGTCCGCACGCCCGCTTCCTCAAGCTCACGGCGCGTTTCCTCGTTCGAGAATCGGGACACGCCGTAAATTTTTTTGTTTAATCCGCCTTCGCGGATCGCGTTGCCCGCGAGACGCGCCAGGCTCGGGCCCATCTTGCCCCCGACGCCGAGGAGCATGATGTCCCCCTCGATTTTTTTCAGATCTTCAATCAGCTTGTCAGACGGCTCGGCCAGCTTGGCTTCGAGCTCTGCCACATTTTTAAACATGGGTCAACCCCACTCTCCCCTCCCGGTAATTACTTTCATCATACGGTTGCGGCAGATATAAAGACAAATCTTTTAATTGTCTTTAAATCACGCAAAAAAACACCCTCGCGCTTCCTTGCTTCGTTATCCCGTTCGCTCAGCCGAAAACCGCCCCCCGCCCGGTTCCGCCCGCTCGCCGTCCTTAAGGCCGGAAAACAAAAAAACCGGAGTCCGTTGACTCCGGCTTATCGGTGGTCTGTCCGAAAACGATCCGCTGCGGTTCCGTCGGTCCGGCCATCCAGGAGCGTGAACCGGAACAATTGCCGGGGCCGGCCCCGCGGTACCTTTTCGATCCCAGTGATTTCGACCAGACCGTTGTCCATCCACATCTGAAGCAGCCGATGCGCGCTTCTGACGGTGATGCCGAGCAGGGACGCCAGCTCGTGCACCATGTACTCGTTGCGTCCCGTCCGCGCCTGGTGGGTGAGCAGCCGGCTCAGGTACGCGCTGGTCATGCCCGCGTCCTCGGCGCGTTTGATCAGCTCGGCGTCCGTCAGCGCCAGCACGTTCCGGACCGGCTCCCCCATCTCCAGCGGCCCGATCAGCGTGCGGTCTTCGCGGACGATAAAGCACGTATTGCCCCCCGCCTCCTTCGCCTTGCGCAGAGCTGACCGCGCGTTCGTGCCCGCCTCGTTGGCCGATTGGCCGAAGCCGATGCCGAGGCTGATCGAGATGCCGAGCGTTTTGTTCGCGTCCTTGCCGAGCGGAATCGTCTTGTAGCCTCCCGTCTCCCGCTCGAAAATGCCCCGCGTCGTAAAAAACAAATACTCGTCTCCTCCGAGCGGCGTCAAATACCCTTCCAGCGACTCGACGTAATCCAGCACCATCCGGTGAATGTCGAGCTTCAGCTTTTGAACCTCGTGCTCGGAGCTTCGCTGCTGCACCATTTTTCCGAAATCGTCCACATTGATCAGCCCGACGACGATTTGCGTCTCCTTGCTGCGCCGCGTCTCCGTGGACAACAGCGCCCGCTCCAGCGTCACGATCACGTCCTGGTCGGCCGGTTGCAGCCACAAGCTGGGAATGCCTCTCCGCCGAAGCTCGCGGGCGACCGACTCCGACCCGGTCAAGGCCGCTTTGCCGGGATCTCCGTCATACGCGGCGGCATGGAAGGCGACCAGATCTTCTTTGGAGGCGTAGGCGGGACCGTCGTACAGCGCAAAGGCGTCCCGGCTCAAGCCCAGGTCCGAGCATGCCCGGGCCAGCATCAGCTCGGTCAGCGAGTCGATGCTGCCGCCGGCGACGGGACGCCCGGCGCCGTAAGCGCGCAGCAGTGCTTTGTACAGGGCAGCCTCGCGCACCGGCACGCAGTGCACGGGCAGCGACAGCGCGTTTTTTTCCTTGATCAGGCGTTGCGCCAGCGGGCTGGATACGAGCAGCACTTCGGCTTGCTCCGCCAGCCGTTCCGCCAGCGCGGGCACTTGTTCATCATGCTCGCAGACCCAATAGACCGGAGAAAACGTCGGAAAAGACCGGATTCCGTTCTCGATCTGATCGACAAACGTTTGCGGACCGATAATGCCGATGGCGATGTGTGGATTAGGCAAGATAAATTCCTCCGTACGGACGTATCTTCAAGCAACAGTTTACCCCTTCGGCGCGCTTTTGCCAATCGCTATTGTGAGCTCCGCGCGGCGCCATGTTCCTCGTCCCCCGGCGAAACGGACATGCATGCGGGCTATGTTTCCCGGCGGCGCTTTAGTGGTTTACATCGCTAGCAAAAGCCAGTCTCCTGTGCTAAACTTGAGGTTATGGGGTTGCAATGAACAAGAGGGAGGACCGGAACATGGCGAAAAAAATGCGTTCCGACATGATCAAAAAAGGCTTCGACCGGGCCCCGCACCGCAGCTTGCTGCGCGCGGCCGGGGTTAAGGAAGAGGATTTCGACAAACCGTTTATCGCGGTTTGCAACTCGTATATCGATATTATTCCGGGTCACGTCCATCTGCAGGAATTCGGCCGGCTCGTGAAGGAGGCCATCCGCGAGGCGGGCGGCGTTCCGTTCGAGTTCAACACGATCGGCGTCGACGACGGCATCGCGATGGGCCATATCGGCATGCGTTATTCCCTGCCGAGCCGCGAGATTATCGCCGATTCGCTGGAGACGGTCGTCTCCGCGCACTGGTTCGACGGCATGGTCTGCATCCCGAACTGCGATAAAATTACGCCCGGCATGATCATGGGCGCGCTGCGCGTCAACATCCCGACCATATTCGTCAGCGGCGGCCCGATGAAAGCCGGCAAGACGTCCGACGGGCGCTCGATCTCGCTGTCCAGCGTATTCGAGGGCGTAGGCGCGTACCAATCCGGCAAGATCGACGAGAAAGGCCTGGCGGAGCTGGAGCAGTACGGCTGCCCGACCTGCGGTTCCTGTTCCGGCATGTTCACGGCCAACTCGATGAACTGTCTCGCCGAAGCGCTCGGCATCGCCCTGCCGGGCAACGGCACGATCCTGGCGGTCAGCCCCGAGCGCCGCGAGTTCGTGAAGCGCTCCGCGAAGCAACTGATGAAGCTCATCGAGATGGACCTGAAACCGCGCGACATCGTAACGGCCGAAGCGATCGACAACGCCTTCGCGCTCGATATGGCGATGGGCGGTTCGACGAACACCGTCCTGCATACGCTGGCGATCGCGCACGAGGCCGGCATCGATTATCCGATCGCGCGCATCAACGAAGTCGCTTCGCGCGTTCCGCATCTGGCGAAGATCGCGCCCGCTTCCGATTACCATATCGAAGACGTGCATAACGCCGGCGGCGTCTCCGCCATCCTGAACGAGCTGCTGAAGAAGCCGGGCGCAATCCACGGCGAATGCATCACCGTCACGGGCAAGACGATCGCGGAAAACGTCGCCGGCCGCGAAATTTTGAACAAGGATGTCATCCGCCCGCTGGACAATCCGCATAGCGAGCAGGGCGGACTGGCCGTGCTGTTCGGCAACCTGGCTCCGGACGGCGCGATCGTCAAGGTCGGCGCGGTCGACAAATCCGTCGGCGGCCGCCACACGGGCCCGGCGATTTGCTTCGACTCCCAGGAGGAAGCGCTCGCGGGCATCGCCAGCGGCAAGATCAAGGAAGGCCATGTCGTCGTCATCCGCTACGAAGGGCCGAAGGGCGGTCCCGGCATGCCGGAAATGCTCGCCCCGACCTCGCAAATCGTCGGCATGGGATTGGGCGCCAAAGTCGGCTTGATCACCGACGGGCGGTTCTCCGGCGCTTCGCGCGGCATCTCGATCGGCCACATCTCGCCTGAAGCGGCCGAAGGCGGCCCGATCGCGTTCGTCCAGGACGGCGATATCATCGACCTCGACCTGGTGAACCGGACGATCACGGTTCAGATCAGCGACGAAGAGCTGGAGCGCCGCCGCGCGAACTGGAAAGGGTTCGAGCCGAAAGTCAAAACGGGTTATCTGGCGCGTTACTCCAAGCTGGTCACCTCCGCAAGCACGGGCGGCGTCCTGAAAATCTGACCGGCATAATCGCTTACGTTAATCGAAACGGCGGCCATCGGGCCGCCGTTTTTGCCGCTGCCGGCCGATACGTTTGTTTGACGGCTCGTCGCCGGCGAACGGCCGGCCGCGCGCGGCGGAGTATTCCGGCCGCAACGGCGGATTGGCCAGCGGCGGCAAAAGCCCCCGGGCAGCTTCTTGTGAAGTTGCCTCGGGGGCTGCTTGATGCCCGGCGGGTCGACGGCGACGCTGCCCGTGCGGCGGCGAAGCGGCCGGGTTCCGCCGGCGATCAGGACGACGGGGCCGTTGCCGCCAGCTTGCGCAGCAACGCGAGGAATTCGTCCCCGTATTTGTCCAGCTTGGCCTGGCCGACGCCTTTGACCTCAAGCAGCTCGTCCGGCGTCTGGGGCAGCCTCACGGCCATGTCGCGCAGCGTGCTGTCCGCAAAGACGACATACGGCGGAATCCGGTCGCGGTCCGCGATCGATTTGCGAAGGGCGCGAAGCTCCTCGAACACGTCGTCTCCCGCCTGCCTCTGCCGGGTGACCTTGCGCGTTTTCCGCACGACCCGTTCCTCGCCCTTCAGTACCCCCGCCGCTCTCGGCAGCAGCTTGACGACCGGATACTGTCCTTCGGTCAACGTCAAGTAGCCGTCCGCCACCAGCAGTTGGATCAGGTCGAAGATCTCCCGCTCCGTCTTGGCCCGCATGAGCCCGTACGTCGGGAGCTTGTCCAGCGACAACTGGGCGATCCGCTTGTTCGCCGATCCTTTCAGCACCTGCGCGACAAGCGTCATGCCGAACCGTTCCCGCATGCGCCGGATGCAGGAGAAAATCTGCTGCGCCTCCACCGTGATATCCTCGGTCTCGCTGTTGTCGTTGCAGTTGCCGCAACGTCCGCAAGCTTCGGGAGCGTCCGGGTCTCCGAAATACTGCAGAATATACCGGCGCAGACACTGCTGCGTATGGCAGAAATCGGCCATCTGCCGCAAGCGGCGCAGCTCGTTGGCTTTCCGCTCCGGGTGGGAGGTCGATTGCTCGATCAAAAACTTCTGCGTCAAAATATCTTGCCCTTGGAACATCAGGATGCACTCGCCCGGCTCGCCGTCGCGTCCCGCGCGGCCCGCCTCCTGATAATACGCCTCCATGTTTTTCGGCATATTCCAGTGAATGACGTAACGAACGTTGGATTTGTCGATCCCCATGCCGAACGCGTTGGTGGCGACCATCACCCGGATGTCGTCCCGGAGGAACCGGTCCTGCGCCTCCTCACGGTCAGCATCCCGCATGCCCGCATGATACATGCCCGCCGGCACCCCGTGCGACACGAGCGTCTTGTAGACGTGCTCGACCTCTTTGCGGGTGGCGCAGTAGACGATTCCCGCCTGATCCGCATGCATGTCCGCATACCGGAGCAGCACCTTTTCCCGCTGGGCTCCCCGCATCACGGTGAAGGACAGATTCGGCCGGTCGAAGCCGGTGACGTGGACCTGCGGATCGTGCAGCCCGAGCAGCCTCACGATGTCTTCCCGCACGTCGTCCGTCGCCGTAGCCGTAAACGCGGCCACAAGCGGCCGGCGCTCGAACCGGCGGATCAGGCCGGCGATATGCAGATAACTCGTGCGGAAGTCGTGCCCCCATTGGGAGACGCAGTGGGCTTCGTCGATCGCCACGAACGGCACTTCCATCGAACGGAGCAGCGGCTCGAATCGCTCCGACTCCAGACGTTCGGGCGCGATGTACAGAAGCTTGTACGCGCCCTCCGCCGCTTCCCGGAGCACCCGGTTTGTCTCGCGAAGCGACATGGAGCTGTTCAGGCAGGCCGCCGGGATGCCCAGCGACGCCAACGCGTCAACCTGGTCCTTCATCAGCGAGATCAGCGGGGAGATCACCAGCGTCGTGCCGGGCAGCAGCAGCGCCGGAATCTGGTAGCAGATCGATTTGCCCCCGCCCGTCGGCATAATGCCTACCGTATCCCTCCCGGACAGCAGCGTCTCCAGCACGCGCGTCTGGCCCGGCCGGAAGTCTTCGTAGCCGTATATCCGCTTCAGCAGCCGCCGGGCGTCTTCCATCGTCGCTTCGGGGCGGATGCCCGTTGCCGCCTGTGCCGCGGATAAGCGCTTCGGAGGTTCGGCCTCCGGCGGCCATCCGAATCTTACCTCCGCCGGAGGCGGAAGTTCTCCGAACGCCGGTTCCGGACCGTCCCCGAACCGGTCCGCCATTCGGTCCATTTCGCTTAACAGATGCAGCAGATCTTCCTGTCCTTCTTCCTTCCGTCTCCCGTTGACGCCGTTCACTGCCGTTTGTTCCTCCCCCGCGTTCAAGTCCACCGCGCCGCCCACCGCTTCATTTCCTTCACGATCGGATGCAGGTCCTCGCCCTTCGGGGTCAAGGTGTATTCCACCGTCACCGGCACCGTCGGATACGCCCTGCGCTCGAGAACCCCCTGCTCCTCCAGATGGCGCAGCGTATCCGTCAGCGCCTTGGGGCTGATCGATTGGATCTGCCGCTGCAATTCGCCAAACCGCTTCGTCCGGCCGTCAAACAGCTCCCGCAGCACGAGGAACGACCATTTGCCGCCGAGCGCTTCCAGTGTCTTCTCGATCGAGCACTCGATATGTTCGGGTTCCTTCGGGATATAGTTCTGCCGATTGCGCTCGCCGGATGCGTTGCCGGCAGCGGCCTTGCGTACATGCTCCACGGGATTTCCCTCCTGGGACATTACTTACGTATAAGTTAGCAACTATCCAATTTTAGCATTACGATGAAAAGCAACCGCTTCTATCACCATACCTCACCCGTCCGCCCAAATCAACGTTTTTACCGGAAAAAGGCGCGCCGACGATCCGATTCCGCCTGAAAAACGAAATCAGGCCGGTTCAAGAGGGGCCCCTCTTGCGCCAGCCTGTGTCATTTATGCCCCGATGCCTTTCCGGCGGCTTCGCTGGGACAATCTTCTGCCCTTGCGCGAACGCCGGACGGCTCTCCTGCGGTCTCCGGTCCGCCGCTGCGGGATTCGGCCGGGCCGCTTGCGGACTACGCCGAGCCGCCGCCGCTTGCGGAGTACGCCTATCCGCCGCTTCCGGACCCCGCTGACCCGCCGCTTGCGGATTCGGCCGAGCCGCAAGGCGTACCGGTACACGCGCCGGAAGACGGAACGGTCCTTCAACTCGCGGAATATATACGGATCGGGATTCGTGTTCACTTCGAGAATCCAGGGACGGCGGTCCGAGTCGACCGCGATATCGAGCCCGAGCATATTTACGCCGGGATACGCCCGGTTAAACGCGGAGGCCGTCAAATGCCCGATCCTCTCGAGCCCGGCGATGTATTCCGCCGTCTGATCCGCGCTCATATTCGCCTCAAGCAGCGGCTCCAGCTCGATCGGCTGACCGCCGCTGTGATAGTTCGTGACGATCTTCGCCGGATGCGCCAGCCTGGCGATCATGCCCGTCGCCGCCCACTGTCCGCGGACGTCCCGCTGCATCATCACCCGGATGTCGAAGCGTCTTCCGTCGTAGCGCAGCAGCTCGATCCCCTGCTGCACCAAATATTTGCGGCCCCCCGCGAGCTGAAGGAGCTGGTTCCAGAGCGAATCCGCGTCGGCGAACCGCTTTTCCTTGTCCTCGTGCCGGTACACGTAGGAATCCGGATTCCCGTCCGAATCGCGGATCAGGTCCACTCTTGCGACGCCCCTGCCAAACGTGCCGACATCCGGCTTCACGTAAACCATTCCGTAACGGTCAAGCATCGTTTGTACGTGTTCCGCCGTCATCGGCCGCGTCTCCGGCACGTATGCCGACGTTTCCGGATCTGCGAGGAGCAGCTCCGTTTTGGCCATTTTGCTCATGATGAGCCGCCTCAGCTTGCGGCGGGCGGCTGCCGGTGCCTTCATATTGTCAATCCCTCCCGCTCCATCGCCGGGCGATGCCGGATCGGATCTGTCATACCCCAACATATGCCGGAACAAGCTTGCGCCGAAACAAGCATTTGCCCTATCCCGGCGCCTAGTGCGCGCGGTTCTCCTCGTAGGCCGCCAAGCCGTCCATGACGCGGCCGAACAGAGGAACCGCGCGGTGGCCGGAACCGGCCTTCACGTCGGCCGCAAGCACCGCGACCGCATATCGGGGACGATCCGCCGGGCCGTATCCGATAAACCAATGATGCTCAAGCTGTTCGCCCGCGCGGCCGTCCGCCGTTCGCGCCGACGGTTCCACGGCCGTGCCGGATTTCCCGGCAAGCGGCCACCGGGCGCGCTGCAGCGCCTGCCCCGTTCCCTCCAGCACGACATCCCTCATCCACTCCCGGAGCGTCCGGGCGACCGCCGGCGAGATGCCGCCGCGCCCATGCGGTCCCGCCAACGCGTGCGGCTCGAATCTGCGGAGCAGCCTTCCGCCCGCAAATCGCACCTCCGTCGCCGACCTCGCCTCCAGGGCGCTCCCGCCTCTCGCGATCATCGCCGCCAGTTGGGCGCCCTGCAGCGGCGTCATCCGCACGTCCCGCTGGCCGATCGCCGTCTGCACGCGGACGCCGTCGTCGTCCTTGTCCGTACCGGAGCCGAACAGTTGGCCGGCGTCTTCGCCGTCAAGCTGCATCCAGCCGTCCTCCGACCAGCCGACGCGGCGGCCGATGCCGAGCTGAGCCGCCATACGCTCCAATTGCCCGGTCGTCAATCGGCGCATAGCTTCGGCGAAGACGAGATTGCACGACTGCGCGAACCCTTCGCGGAAGGTCAGGATGCCGTGGCCGTGCGGCTTCCAGCAATGGAAGCCGTAACGGCCGAGGCTGCCGGAGCAGCCGAAAATCTCGTCGGGCTCCGCGGCCTCCGCCTCCAGGGCGGCGGCCGCAACAACCGTCTTGAAGACCGATCCGGGGATCGCCGCGGATACGGCCTGATTGCGCCATCTCCCGTCCGCCGGGTTGACGTCGTACGGGGAATAATCGGGGCGGCTGGCCATCGCCAATATATCGGATGTCCGGACGTCGAGCACGACAACCGCTCCCCGCCGGACCCGATAGGCATCCAGCGCCGCTTCCGCCAACCGTTGGATGTCCAGATCCATCGTCAAGCGGACGGCTAGCGGCGCGCTTGAACGTTCCGGCTGCGACTGGCGGAGGCCGAGACCCGGATAAGGCTCTCCCCGGCCGTCGACAAACCGGTACAGCATCGAAGGAGCAGCCGAGCGGATGAATCGGTCGAATGTCCGCTCCAGACCGGCCCCCCCGATCCGGTAAGCGCCGGCGGGCAAGCGCGGGCCGTCGCCGGATACGGCCAAGCCGTATTCGGCGGCCGCTCGTCCGGGGTCCTCCGACACGTAGCCGATCCAATGTCTCGCTCCGATCGACGGTTCATACCGGCGTCCGGCCTTCACGACCCGCACGCCCGGAACGTTCAGCGCCCGCAGCGCCAGCGCGGTTTTCTCCGGCAGCGGAGCCGGCGTCTTGCCCGGCGTCCCGTCGCCGCCCGGCCAATACGCGGGCAGCTTCGCCAGCCGGATAAAGGCGTCCCATTGTTCCTTGCCGGCTCCGATCAAGCTTCTCAGCCTGCTCAGTTGCTCCTCATCCGCTTTCGCCGCCTCGGGAAACACCGCAAGAGCCCAATCGTCAAATCCGGTCAGACGCCGTCCGTACCGATCCGTAAATACGCCTCGGCCGTCGTTCAGCTCCACGCCTTGGCGGCGCTGCGCAACGGACGCCGCGACCAGATCGATCCGGCGTGCCGACCAGTCCCGGGAGGAGACGACCTGGATGCGGAACAGCGTAAGCAGCAGAACGGCCAACAACCCGTTTATGAGCAGCAGAGCCGCTAAAGCGCGCACCCGATTCATGGCAACCCCACCGTTCGTTCCGGTCGTAAGCGCGGGAAGCGCCGTTCCCGCGCCGAATGGGGTCAGTATGCCCAGATACTGGAACAGTCATGCGCGCACGCCGCTCTTGCAGAAAAAAACCGCCTATCCCGGAATCGGGCATAGACGGTTTTGCGTAATCCCCAAACGATTAGTCCACGCGGAATTTCGCCAGTTGATCCTGCAGCGACTTCGACAACTGCTCCAGCGTCTCGGCCTGACGGACGAGGGAAGCGCTGATGTTCGTTTGCTCGTTGCTGAGCGAAGCGACTTCCTCGCTGGTCGCCGACGCCTCCTGCGCGACGGCGCTGACGTTGGCCATCGCGTTCGACAGCACCTGCTGCGAGTTGTCGAGCATCGCGATCGAGGCGGACGTTTCGTCCAACTGCTGGATGAATTGCAGCATCCGCTCCTGAACCTGGCGGAAGATCGCATCCGCTTCGCGCACGGCCGCCACCTGCTCGCGGAACAGCGGCTGGGCGGAAGCCAGCGATTCGACCGTCGAATCCACCTCGCGCTGGATGGCGTCCGTAATCTGACCGACCACATTGATCGACTCCCTCGACTGGTCGGCCAGCTTGCGGATTTCGTCGGCCACGACCATAAAGCCTTTGCCCGCCGCACCGGCGCGCGCCGCTTCGATCGTCGCGTTCAAGGACAAAATATTCGTCTGCTTGGTGATGTTTTCGAGCATGCCGAGAATTTTGCGGATCGAACCCGCGCTTTCCTTCAGCTTGTCCACCCGCTCGGACATTTCGCGGGTCATCGTTTCGGTCTCGTTCGTTTTGCCGATGAGGCCGGCCATATAAGCCGTACCCTGCTCGCTCGACTGCTGCACCTCGGCGGCCGCCCGTCCCATATCGAGGTTGGAGGCGATCACCTTCTGCATCTGCTCGCCGATCGCCGTCGTCATCTCGTTGCCTTTCTCCGACTCGACGGCGAGACTCGTCGCACCGGTTGCGATCTCCTCGGTTGCCGTCGCGATCTCGCGCGCGGACAAAGCCGTTTTGCGAGCGGCTTCGGACAGCTCGGACGATGTGTTCAGCACCTCAAGCGCCGACTGATTGGAACGGCGGACAAGTTCGCTGATCTGCCCCATCATCTGGTTGAAGCTGATGCTGACCTGACCGATCTCGTCGCGCGATTTCGCCTGCATGCGAACCGTCAGATTGCCGCTGGCTCCCTCCTGCATCAGATCGCGAAGCTGGGCCAGCGGACGGCCGACCATGCGTACGACCCACATGCCGAGCACGGCCGCGACGGCCGCCGCGACGAGGACGGACACGATCGTCACGATGAAGATTCGTCCCGCTTCCTTGACGAGATCCGCCTCCGGCACGATGCCGATCAGCGTCCAGCCCGTAAGCGGCGAACGGTTATACGCCACCAGCGACTCCAGGTTGTCGTCGGTCACCGCGCCGCGCGGGTTTTCCTCGTTGACCTCGATGGAAACCGGCGAGTCTTCACCGATTTTCGCAAAGTCCTGATGGACCGCAATTTTGCCTTCTTTGCCGATCATCAGCGAGATGCCGTTGCCGCCGAACGTGAGTTCCCGCAGTTGATCCGACAGAGCCGTCACTTTGATCTCGGCAAGCAGCACCGCGGTGAGATTGCCCGACACCTGGCTCCGGATCAGCCGCCCTACGGCAAAGCTCGGCGCCGTCGATCCCCCGCCGCCGCCGGAGTATCCGTTCGGCTTCGTATCAAGCCATACCGCTTGGCCGCCGGCATCGACGATCTGCTTGAACCACGCCTCTTCGCCCGTCGTCTCCCCGAAGTTGGCGCTTCCCGCCGACTGGATGGTGCGGCCTTTCATATCGAGGATTGTCATGGAGTTAAACGTGTTGTTCGTCAGGTAAAAGTTGTTCATCACATCGCCGATTTTTCTCCGGGTCTCCAGCCGGTCGAAGCTGCTCTCGGCAGTCGATTCGTAAACGTTCAACAATTCCTGTATGTCTTTGTTGACCATGAGCTGCATGGTGACTTCTTCATAGCCTTTGAACAAGAGATCGAGCTTTTCCGACGCTTGGACGACAGCTTCCTCCGAAGACTGGGCCACCTTGTTTTTGATCGTGTCCTTCGAGATCGCATACGAGACGAGCCCCACCACGAGGACGATCGAGACGATGCTGACCAGCATAATCAGGAACAGCTTCGTTCCGACCGAGTTGGTCAGCGAGATCCGGGACAAGCCTTTGATGCTCTCCCGGATCGATTCGCTTTTGCCGCCGCCTCCTTCCGCTATGTTCCGCTTCGTTTTCTCCAGTAAGCGTTGGCCTTTCTCGGACCAATTCTTCCATTGTTTCTTCACGTGCATCCGCCTCTTCCGCACAGTTGTAATGATAGAATACCCGTATGAAGGCTTGCTCTAAAACTCTTATTCTACACAAACCGACATTTCCCTTTTTTAGCATTCAAAAATCTAGAAAAATTTTCGAAGAAATGTGTCGAATTGTGAGAAAAACAACAAAAACGGACGGTCGCCGGCTTCGGCTCCCGTCCGTTTCGGATTTTTTGGGGCTATTTACCTTTCCTTACGCATCATATCGAACGGGCGCACCGGCTTGTCCGTCTTCAGGCGAATCTCCTGAAGCGGATGGCGGGCGGCGTCAAGCACGTTGCCCTCCGCATCGCGCAGCTCGCCCAGCGTCTGCCGGAACCACGTGCCGTCCGGCCCGAAAAACTCGACCGTCTGCCCCGGCTTGAAATGGTTGCGCTGCTGCACCGTCGCCATCCCCGACGCTTCGTCGTAATCGAGCACCAGACCGGCGAAGTCGAACGCGACCGTTTTTTCTTCCGGACCGAAGATATGGTCCTCGTGGCCCGGACGGTCATAGAAGAACCCCGTGTTGAGCGGCCGGTTCGCGGCCTTGCCGATTTCCTCCACCCATTCGGGCTTCAGTTCGTACCCCTCGGGATTCTCGCAATAAGCGTCGATCGCCTGCCGGTAGGCGTTGACGACCGTCGCCACGTAGTGGATGCTTTTCATCCGGCCTTCGATTTTCAGGCTGTCGATGCCGGATTCGACAATGTCCGGGATATGATGGATCATGCCCAGGTCCTTCGCGCTCATCATAAACGGGTCCGCGCCTTCCTCGAACATGCGCACGTCCTCCGCCGCCATCCGGTCTCCTTCGAACAGATCGTAATGCCAACGGCACGACTGGCAGCATCCGCCGCGATTGGAGTCGCGGTCGGTGAAATGGTTCGAGAGCGTGCAGCGCCCGGAGAAGGAGCTGCACATCGCGCCGTGCACGAACGCTTCGATCTCCACATCCACGCGGCGCTTGATCTCGCGGATCTGCTCGAAGCTCGCCTCCCGCGCCAGCACGACGCGGTGCACGCCTTCTTCCTTCCAGAAGCGCACCGCCTGCCAGTTCATCGTGGATTGCTGCGTGCTCAGGTGAATCTCCAGCCGGGGCGCGACCCGCTTGCAAATTTCGATAATCGCGGGGTCGGCCACGATAATCGCGGCGATCCCGATCGATTCCAGCTCGCGCAAATAATCGGCGACGCCGTCCAGGTCCTCCTCATGCGCGTAGATGTTGGCGGCGACAAACACTCTCGCCCCGTAGCGGTCCGCGAACCGCACCGCCTCGCGCATCTCGTCGAACGAGAAGTTGTCCGCATTGGACCGCAAGCCGTATTTCTGGCCGCCGATGTAAACCGCGTCCGCGCCGTAATGGATCGCGAATTTCAGCTTTTCCAGACTGCCTCCCGGCGCAAGCAGCTCCGGCTTGCGGCGTACGGACGGTTTCGGGGAACGGGACAGCGGCCGCCGCTCCGTCACAGCAGTAATCGTCATGGCTTCCTCCTTTCCGACCGGACGATGCCGGATCAATACACTTGCTCCTTGTAGAAAAACCCGAAGCTCAGCTCCCGCTTCGGATCTTGCAGCGCCCGGATCGCGGCAAGGTCGTCCTCGTCGCAGACGTAAGCGTCCGGATTTTCCGCGCACGCGTCGATCGCCTTGCGGTAGGCGCGCACCACCGTTTCGTTATACGCCGGCGTTTTCAGCAGGCCTTCGATCTTGAAGCTGTCGATGCCGGCCTCGAACAGCTCCGGCAAGTTCTCCAGCATGCAATAATCGTCCGAGCTCATGATGTGGGTGCCGTTGGCGTCCTGATAGATCGGGAACCGTTCTTCCGGCCGCTCCGCTTCGATCAGATACAGGCCCCGCTCCAGGCCGAGATCCCCCAGGGCCCCGCTCCGGCCGAGATGATCCAGATACCCGTCGAGCAGATTGCGCTTCGAATGGTAAATATTCGTCATGCCGTGCACCTGCACTTGAATTTCCACGTTCGAGGCGCGTTTGATCTTCACGATTTCCTCCAGATTCAGCTCCCGGGCCAGCACGGCGCGGGTCGCGCCTCTGGCGCCCCAATAGTTGGCGCTTTGCGCGTTGGTCACCGTCATCTCGGCGTTCCAATGCAGCGGCAGCTTCACGCCCCGATCCTTCATGACCATCAAGACAGCAGGATCGCCGAACGTAATCGCGTCGGCGATCCCCCGATTTGCCAGCTCGTACACGTAGTCGGACAAGTCGTCCAATTCCTCGTTGTCGAATATTTTATTGACCGCGACATACAGCTTGCGACCGGAGCTGTGGGCAAGGGAGGCAATCTCGGCCAGTTCGGGCAGCTTCACGTCTCCGGGAAGCCGCAGACCGAAAGCTTGCTCTCCCGCGTACAACGCGTCGGCGCCGGCGTCAAGCAGCAGACGCGCTTCGTCCAGGCCGCTGCAGGTCGCGAGCAGCTCGGGCTTTTTCCGGCTTTGCATTCCGATTCCTTCTTTCCGTTACTGTGCGCCGGCCGTTTTATTGCTGGCGGCGATGTTATGGAGATGCTCCTGGTACGTCTCGGCGAACAAATGTCCTTGCGATCCGTCCTTCTTCGTGACGTAGAACAAATAATTGCTGGTTTTCGGGTACAGGGCCGCTTCAATCGATTTCCGGCTCGGGCTTGCGATGGGGCCCGGCGGAAGCCCTTGATTGCGGTACGTATTATAAGGATGATCCACCTGCAAGTCTTTTTCGAACAGCCGTTCCTTCTGCTCGCCCAACGCGTATTGAACGGTCGCGTCGATCTGCAGGGGCATTTTTTTCTGAAGCCGGTTGTATATGACGCCCGCGACAAGCGCGCGCTCTTCGTCCACCACGACCTCGCGCTCGACCAGCGAAGCAACCGTCAGCACCTGGTGAAGAGTAAGGCCAAGCGACTTCATCCGGTCCTGCCAGTCGGCGGGCAGCGCCTCCAGCTCCCGGTCCAGTTGTGACAGCATCCGCTTCAGGATGTCCTCCGGACCGCTGTCCTTGGGCAGCTCGTACGTCTGCGGGAACAAATATCCTTCCAGACGGCGCTGCAGCTTCCCGTCGTCCGGGATGGTTGCGGCGGCTTTGGAACCGTAGTCGGTCTTGGCGTCGGCAAGCCGGAGGAATTCCTCTTTGTCGACATAACCGAGCTCTGCCAGACGGGCCGCGATCTGCTCCACGGTGAACCCTTCCGGGATGGTGAACCGCAGCGTCTCCGCCTTCACCGTCTCTCCTTTGTTCAGCTTGGCGATAATCTCGTCGAGCGTCATGCCGGCCGTCATGTCGTATTCGCCCGCCTGGAACCGCGAGCCTTCGCCCTTGTACTTCAAGTAATAGGTGAATATTCTCGCATCCCGGATCAGCCCCGCCTTCTCAAGCTCGGACGCGACGCCCGCAGGCGTCGTGCCCGGCGGAACGGCCACCCGCACCGTTGCCCCGCCAGCTTCCACCGGCTGCAAATTGTAGTAGACATAATAGGCCAGTCCGCCCGCTCCCGCCAACAGAACAAACAGGATCGTCAACAGAACCGTCAGCACGAGGCGGAATTTGCGACGTTTCACTTGCGGTATTCTCCTTCGTTCGATTTCGGACGCGAATCGTCCTTTGATCCGAAAAACGGCATACCCGGCGGCTCGGGCCGCCGGGACTGCCGTTTCACGGGATTAAGCCTGTTCGAGCCCCGATGCGAACGTCATCTCATCGGCGAGCTCGGATACGGTCTCCCATTCGTCATCGTCGTCGATCTGCTCCAGTTCGGGCTCGCCGCCCTCGGAGCGGATGCGATACACGGCGACCTCTCCGTCCTTGCGCATCGCTTCGGATTGAAGAACGGCGTATTCCCGCCCTTCGTAGCGGAATTCGGCAAGCACGCGATAGGGAACGCCTTCGTCCTGCTCGTCGACCAATTCGACCTCGTTGCCGTACCGGTCGCGAATCTTCCGTATTTCCTGGGTTCCTTCCGGATAGTTCATCGGTTTAATTCTCCATCTTCGTCTTCCATCTCGGCAAGCAGCGTCTGGAACGTGTCCTCGACGATCTTCCATTCCTCTTCGTCGTCGATGGTGTACAGTTGAAGGTCGTCGCCGTCTTCCTCGTAACGGAACGCGTACACCTCTTCGGCTTCGCCCTCCGGTCCGTCGACCGGCACGACCATCATGTATTTTTTGTCGGAGCCGTCAACCTCGAACTTCATGATCACTTCGAATTCTTCTTCGTTGCCTTCATCGTCCGGAATATAAATGATTTCCGGTTCTTCGTACTGGATTTCATCGTTCGCCACCGGCGTTCACCTCATCTTTTCGAATCGAGATACGTCTGCAGAATAATCGCAGCCGCCATTTTGTCAATGACTTGCTTGCGTTTCTTGCGGCTAACGTCCGCCTCAAGCAGAGTTCGTTCCGCAGCCACGGTGCTGAGACGTTCGTCTACCAGGTGTACCGGCAAGTGTAGTGTACGGTTCAAGGAGTCGGCAAATTCCTTGCAAATTTGTCCACGGGGACCGATCGTGCCGTTCATGTTTTTGGGCAGGCCGACGACGATTTCGGCGACCCCGTACTCGCGGACGATTTGTCCGATCCGCTCCAGATCGTCTTCAGGTGTCGTCCGGCGAATGACTTCGAGCCCCTGGGCCGTCCAACCGAGCTCGTCGCTGAGCGCGACGCCGATCGTCCGGTCCCCGTAGTCGAGTCCCATGCTTCTCATCGATCACGCTCCCGGTTTCAAGATTTGTGCTGCTTCAGATAAAACCGCACCAGTTCTTCGATCAGCTCGTCGCGTTCCCGCTTGCGGATAATGCTTCGGGCGTTGTTGTGCCGGGGAATGTAAGCGGGATCGCCCGACAGCAGATACCCGACGATCTGATTGATCGGGTTGTAGCCTTTCTCCAGAAGCGCGTCGTAAACCGTAAGCAGCACCTCTTGCGGAGGAGTCTCAAGTTCGTCCGGCCTGACGCTGTACCTCATAGTCTTGTCCATCGGATTCATGGTCCCACCCCCGTTGCAATCGATTGCCCCGCCGCCCTCGGGCGGCGTGAGGCCGATTGTCTATAGTGTATTCAACGAGCCGCGGCAAAATCCTTTTTTTATAGACTCGCAAGTCAAGGATCATCCGCCGCTGGAGATCCATGACGATCGGTTCAACGAACCGATTGGGCTTGGACAAGCTCTTTCGCCCGCGCGATCGCTTCGTCCAGCTTGGACGGATCTTTGCCGCCCGCTTGGGCGAGATCCGGACGGCCGCCCCCGCCCCCGCCGCAGATCGCGGCCAGCTCCTTCACCAGCTTGCCGGCGTGGTAACCGCGGGCGGTCAAATCGGAGGTGACGGCGGCCAGCAGGTTCACTTTGCCGTCGGCCGCCGCGCCAAGCACGACGATGCCGGACCCAAGCTTCGCGCGCAGCTCGTCGGCGATCGTGCGCAGGCCGTCCATGTCGGCCGCCTGCACGCGGGCCGAGATCAGCTTCACGCCGCCGATGTCCTCGGCGCGGTCGGCGAGCGCGCCCGCTTCGATCGCTCCGAGCTTGCCGCGGAGCGATTCGTTCTCGCGCTGCAGCTCCTTAAGCTGCGCTTGCAGCGCCTCCAGGCGCTTCGGCACGTCCGCCGCGTTCGCCTTGAGCAGCGCGCCCGCCTCCTTGAGAAGCTGCAACTGGGCGTCCATGTGCTCGTAAGCGGCGCGTCCCGTCACGGCTTCGATGCGGCGAACGCCGGAGCCGATTCCGCTCTCGCTCACGATGCGGAACACGCCGATCTGCGCCGTGTTCTGCACGTGGCAGCCGCCGCACAGCTCGATGCTGTACTTGCCGACCTGCACGACGCGCACGATGTCGCCGTATTTCTCGCCGAACAGCGCCATCGCTCCCATCGCCTTCGCTTCGTCGATCGGCTTCGACTCGATGACGACGTCCGTCGATTTCCAGATCTGCTCGTTCACGCGGCGCTCGATCTCCGCCAGTTCCTCCGGCGTCACCGGGCCGAAGTGGCTGAAGTCGAACCGCAGGCGATCCGCTTCGACGAGCGAGCCGGCCTGGTTGACGTGCGTTCCCAGCACGTCCTTCAGCGCGCGGTGCAGCAGGTGCGTCGCGGTGTGGTTTTTCACGATGGACGCGCGGGCGTCCCGATCGATCGACGCTTCGACGCGGTCGCCGACGCGCAGCGTGCCGCTTTCGATCTTGACCGTATGCACATGCTGGCCGTGCGGCGCTTTGGACACTTCCGTAACCGTGGCGCGGACGGCGTCGCCCTCAAGCGTTCCCTTGTCGGCAATCTGGCCGCCGCTCTCCGCGTAGAACGGCGTCCGGTCCAGCACGACGCGAACGCTCGCGCCTTCCTCGGCCGAATCGACCAGAGCGTTGTCCTCCACGATGGCGATAACCTTCGCGCTTGCCGTCGATTCCGTATACCCCACGAACTCGCTCGCTTCCGTAAATTCGCTGAGCGCTCCTCCCTGCACGTTCATGCCGCCCGTGTCCTGACGGGCCGCGCGGGCGCGTTCCCGCTGCTCCTGCATGGCGGCTTCGAAGCCTTCGCGGTCGACGATCATGCCGTGCTCGGCCGCGTAGTCCTCCGTCAGATCGAGCGGGAAGCCGTACGTGTCGTACAGCTTGAACGCGTCCGGTCCGGAGATCGTGTTCGTTCCGTTTTTGCGGTTCATCTCGATGAGATCGGCGAGAATGGCGAGTCCGCCTTCCAGCGTCTCGTGGAAGCGCTCCTCCTCCGTACGGATGACGCGTTCGATGAATTCGCGCTTGTCCACGACTTCCGGATAGTAGACGCCCATAATATCGCCGACCGTCTTCACCAGCGTATACATAAACGGCTTGTCGATGCCGAGCGTCTTGCCGTAGCGGACGGCGCGGCGCAGCAGGCGGCGGATGACGTAGCCGCGGCCTTCGTTGGACGGCAGCACGCCGTCGCCCACGGAGAAAGCGACCGTCCGGATATGGTCCGCGATCACCTTAAGCGCTACGTCATGGGCTTCGTTCTCCTTGTACTTCACGCCGGCGATGCGGCAAGTCTGCTCGATAATGGGCAGGAACAGGTCGGTGTCGAAGTTCGAATCGACATCCTGCAGAATGGAAGCGAAGCGTTCCAGTCCCGCACCCGTATCGATGTTTTTGTTCGGAAGCGGCGTATAGCTGCCGTCCTTGTTATGGTTGAACTGCGAAAACACGAGGTTCCATACTTCGAGGAACCGCTCGTTTTCGCCGCCCGGCCGGCATTCCGGATCGTTCAGGTCGCCGTATTTCTCGCCCCGGTCGTAAAAAATTTCCGTACACGGACCACACGGGCCTTCGCCGATATCCCAGAAGTTGTCTTCCAGCTTGTAGATGCGCTCGGCGGGAAGGCCGATCGTCTCGTTCCACAGCTTGTACGCTTCTTCATCCTCGGGATACACCGTCACCGACAGCCGGTTCGGATCGAAGCCGATCCACTGCGGGCTGGTCAGAAATTCCCAGGCCCATTCGATCGCTTCCTTTTTGAAGTAATCGCCGATCGAAAAGTTGCCCAGCATCTCGAAAAACGTATGGTGGCGGCGGGTTTTGCCGACGTTTTCGATGTCGTTCGTGCGGATGCACTTCTGCGAGTTGGCGATCCGCGGATTGTCCGGCTTCACCCGGCCGTCGAAATAAGGCTTGAGCGGAGCCATGCCCGCGTTGATCCACAGCAGCGAAGGGTCGTTGTGCGGAACAAGCGATGCGCTCGGTTCGATGCGGTGTCCCTTGGAGGCGAAGAACTCCAACCATTTGCGACGGATTTCGCTCGCTTTCACGAAACATCTACCTCTCTGTTCTGATCTGGTTCTTGCGGAAAAATATAAAAATCGTCCCTGAATTCAGGGACGACGTTCATCGCGGTACCACCCTGGTTATCGCGCGTCCGCGGTCGGCGGCTATGGGCGCAATCTCCTCGAACGGGACGATAACGGTTCCCTGCCGTCGGTATTGTCCGCGCCGGTCGACTCTGCGGTCGGACGCCGGCCGGATTGCTCCGCACTCCGGAAGCAGCTTGGGTCATGTATCGCACCGGGCGCCCTCTCAGCCCGGCCCGACGTCTGTGCGTACAGACAGTCGGCGGAGGCGCCTTCTCTGATCGATGGAATGGACACGACCGATTCTTCCGTCCACGCTTTTGCTTATCAATGGAGAATTATAAAGCTTCGCGGCTCCGATTGTCAAGAAAACGCATAACCTTCAAAACCCATTGACAACGATTCTCATTTAGGCTATATTGGAGTTGTTGATAATGATTATCAATTGTCATTACCCCTCACACCCCATCACCTTACCCCCGATCCGGTTGTCGAAACCGGACCGGGGGGCTTTTTTTGCGGCCGACCTCCATTCCGAGCGTCAGCCGTTAGATGTCAAGCTCGGAAGCATAGACGAACGCATAACCTTGTTCCTTCAAATAATCGATCAGCTTCGGAAGCAGCTCGATCGTCTCGCTGAGATCGCCCTTGCGCCCGCCGAAGCTGTGCATCAGAATATTGGCTTTCGGCCGGAGCTGCTTCTTGATCGTCTGCATCATCTGCTCCGCCGTCGCTCCGTCCCAGTCGCGGGGATCGACGTTCCAGCCGGCGAGCGGCAGCCCGATTCGCGCCGCCGCTTCGCGGACGTCGGGGTTGACCGCTCCGTAAGGAGCGCGCACCGTCGCCGGACGTTTGCCCGCGGCGGCGAACACCGCTTCGTTCGTCCGCTCCAGATCGGCGGCGATCTCATCCGCCGTCATCTTGCGCAGATCGCGGTGCGCCCAGGAGTGGTTGCCCAGCTCGTGGCCTTCCTCGCCGATCCGCTTCACCACGTCCGGGTACTTCTCGACGTTGGAACCGACGAGGTAGAACGTCGCCTTGACCCCGCGCTCCTTCAAAATATCGAGAACGGCCGTCGTATACCGCTTGTCGGGACCGTCGTCGAACGTCAAGGCGACCGCTTTCCCTGACTGCTTGGCGGGCGTGCCGGCGTCCGTTCCCTGCCGCGAGCCGGAGACCGCGGCTTCCGACACCGGCACGATCGTCGGCGCTTGCGACGGCGCTTCCGGCGGCGAAGGCGTCGGTGAAGGCTCAGGCGAAGGCGCCGGTGAAGGCGCGGGTGTCTCTTCAGAGCTTAACCCGGCCGCCTCTCCAGCCGGCTCCTGCCCGTCGCCGCCTCCCGCCCATGTCGGTTCTCCGCCGCCGGAGCCGGGCTTGTTCAACGCCAATGTCGCCTCCTGCACGTAAGCCTGCCGATCTCCCATCGAGCCGTCCTTGGCCAGCGGGCCGAACTTGATCCATACGCCCCCGACGATCCCCATCGCCGTCAGCGTAGCCGCCAGCGACATCACCTGCAGCGCCGCCATTCCCCGATGGCCCGCTCTTCTCGTTCTCAACGTCCTCATTGCCGTTCTCTCCCATGTCTGGCCGCGCGAAACTTCAATCGCCGCCGCCCCGTGCTTGTCTCTCATCTATCAAAACGACCCGCAACGACATTCGTTCAAATCCATTCCGGAATATCGCTGCAAAACGATGACTTTCGAACAAGTTCGACATCTATTAGACGTGTTCCGCCATGAGAAAGTTTACTAGCAATGCGTCGACTTGTATATACCTTTCCGACTGTATATACTGTCATCAAAGCTTGTTTTCGGGAGGTTGACGACGCATGGATGTGCACATCCGTTCCTATACAGTCGAGGATTACGAACAGTTGCTGGACGTGCAGCGCGAAGCGTTTCCTCCGCCGTTTCCGGAGGAGCTCTGGTGGCGCCGCGACCAGATCGAAGCCCACGTGCGCGCGTTCCCGCAAGGCGCGATGGCGGCCGTGCGTAGCGACGGAACGATCATCGGCTCCGCGACGTCTCTGATCATCCAATACGACGGCAAGCCGCATACGTGGGAGGAAGTCTCGGACCGCGGGTATATCGAGGGCACTCATAATCCGAACGGGGACAGCCTGTACGGCATAGACGTATGCGTGCGTCCGTCGGCCCGCGGGATGGGCGTGGCGGGTCTGCTGTACGAAGCCCGCAAGCGGCTCGTTACGGAACTCGGGCTGAAGCGGTTTGTCGCCGGCTGCCGAATCCCCGGGTACGGGGCGCACGCCGGACGGCTCAGCGCGGAGGAGTATGTGCAAGCGGTTGTGCGGGGAGAATTGAAGGATCAAGTTCTCAGCTTTATGCTGAAGCAAGGGTTGAAGCCTCTGCAGGTGCTGCCGAACTATTTGGAGGACGAGGATTCCCGCGATTATGCGGTGCTGGTGGAGTGGCGCAACCCGAATCTGCCGGAAGGGGAAGGAGAAAGGAAGACGGAATGAAAGAGATCAAAGTCGCATCCGTCCAATTTAAAGTGAAGGCTCTCTCGGAGGAGGAAGATTTCTGGAAGCTCGTTCGCAAGCATGTGGACGAGGCCAAGCAAGAGGGCGCGCAGCTTGTCGTGTTCCCGGAATACGTCACCGCCAATCTGCTTCATCTGGGCGGCCCGATGAGCAACGCCGACGCCTGCGAATGGCTGCACAACCGCACCGACCAGGTGCTGACGAAGTTCGCCGCCCTCAGCCGCGACAGCGGCTTGACGATTCTCGGCGGCACGCATGTCCACCGGGAAGACGGGCGCTACTACAACGAAGCGTTTATGTTCTCGCCGGACGGCGGCATCGGGCGGCAGAAGAAGCTGCACTTGACGCCGGAAGAACAGCACCATTGGCCGCTGTCGCCGGGGGATACGTATTCGCTGTTCGAAACGGCGATCGGAACCGTCGGCATTCAGATCTGCTACGACATGGAGTTTCCGGAAGGGCCGAGATTGCTTGCGGAAGCGGGAGCGGACTGGCTGCTATGCCCGTCGTTCACGGAGACGGCCCACGGCTATTACCGCGTGCGCAATTGCGGACGGGCGCGCGCCGTGGAGAACCAGGTGTACGTGGTCATGAGCGGCATCGTCGGCAAGCTGCCGTCCGTGCTTCAGATCGAAGCCGGCTATTCCCGCGCCGCCGTCTTCGCCCCGAGCGACTATCCGTTCCCGGCGAACGGCATTTTGGCGCAAGGACGTACCAATACCCGCGAGACGGTCGTCTGCGGGGTGAAGGCTGACGCGCTGGAGGAAAACCGGACCAAAGGCGGCGTCGCTCCGTTCTCCGACCGCAAGCCGGAATTGTACCGGGCTTCGGCCGGGCAAGTGCGGCGCCAGCGGCTGTAACTTACCGCTTCAGGTCGTTTTCCGGTGAATGTAGTGGTTCGCGACGTGATGGGCGATCACCTTGATGACGGCGAAAAACGGCACGGCCAGGATCATGCCGACGATGCCCGCCAGTTCGCCGCCGACCAGCAAGGCGAAGATGATGACCAGCGGATGCAGATGGAGCGATCTCCCGACGACTTGGGGAGAGATCACGTTGCCCTCCAGCACCTGGCAGATCAGGTTGACGGCCGCGACGAGCAGCATCATCTTGATCGAGATGGTCGCGGCCACCAGCATGGCCGGCGCCGCGCCGAAAAACGGCCCGAGGTACGGAATGATGTTGAACAAAGCGACGACGCTCGCCAGCAGCAGCGCGTACGGCATGCCGATGATCCAGTACCCGATGTACGCAAGGATGCCGACGATGAGGCAGACGAGAATCTGTCCGCGGACGTAGTTGCCGAGCGCTTCGTCGATGTCGACGACAAGCTTGACGGTTTGTTTGCGGTGTTCGCGAGGCACAATCGCGAGCACCGTTTTTTCGATCAACTGAAAGTCCTTCATCATATAAAAGGCCAGAAACGGCACGATAAACGCGACAAACAACACGTTTAAGGTGCTTCCGATTCCCTGAATCAAATCGCCGATAGCCGCGTTCAGCCGGTTCTCCACGTGCGTCAGCGCTTTGTCGAAGCCGGTCCGGATCCCCTCCGGCACCAGCGGGTTGTCGCTAACGCCATTGATCAGGCTTTGCGCGCGGAAGGTCAAGCCCGGCACATGCTCATTCAGCTCCCGAAGCTGGGCGATCAGCATGGGCACGAGGTTCATCAGCACGACCACGACGGAAGCGACGAACATCGCGTAGATCAGCAGCACGGCGATCGTTCGCGGAACTTTGCGGTCGTTTAGCATATTGACGACCGGGTTCAGCACATACGAGATGATCATGGCGATCAGGAACGGCGCGAACACCGCCTTCGTGAAGCCGAAGATCCAGGAGATCATCGGCTTTAACGCCACGAGCAGATACAGTCCCGCAAGCACGAGAAGCGTATAGACGATCCATGTGAAAAAGCGCTTGTTCCAGAACGACTCCACGGAGAATCCCCCCTGCTCCGTAAAAGTATATGTACAACCCTTCCGGTTTAATCCCGGTTCCCGCCGGTTCGAAGCTCCAAGGGGCCTCCGTACCGCCCCCGGGACGATCTCTTTTCTTTCAACTTCTTTACTATAAATCCAAATGCTGTTGACTCCGGTTTGACACAGAACGGATACACTCCTCAATAAGGAAAATAAAACCTTTGGAGGAGCGCCATTATGAACAAAAAGATGGACCGCCGCACGTTTCTGTCTTACCTCGGGACCGGAGCCGCCGCGCTGGCCGCCGCGTCCGCGGGTCTCGGCACGCTGGAGGGAAAAGCCTCGGCCGCTTCGCCGACCGCCGACCATCTGTTCGGGTTCAAGACGAACAGAGTCAGCGGCTACTTCGAACCGATCTCTCCCTCGAAGCAGGACAAGCTACTGCTTCCCAAAGGCTACAAGTACGACGTCGTCGCCGCCATGGGCGATGTGATCAACGAAGCCGGCGAGAGATTCGGGGACGGATCGGACTACAACGCCTTCTTCCCGATCGACGGCTCCCACTCACGCGGCCTGCTGGTCAACAACCACGAATACACGGGCATCTTCAGCATCGGTCCGGTCAAGGACGGCGTCCTGACGCCGGAGCAGGTCAAGCTGAACCTGGAATACCAGGGCATGTCCGTCATCGAAGTGTACCGGGACGAAGCCGGCGTGTGGAAAATGGACACGAAGTCCAAATACGCGCGCAGAATTACGGGGTTCACACCGTTTGAGCTGACCGGTCCGGCCCGAGGCTCCTCCACGGTAGGCGGAGCGACGACGGTGCAAGGCACGTTCGCCAACTGCTCGGGCGGCGTCACGCTGTGGAATACGGTGCTTTCCTGCGAGGAAAATTTCAGCGAGACGGCCGCGTCCGCGAAGCTGAACGACACGCACTACGGCTGGGTCGTCGAGATCGATCCGTTCGACCGGACCTACCTGAAGAAACATACGGCGCTCGGACGGTTCAACCATGAGAATACGGCGATGGGCCTGTCGGCCGACGGCCGGGTCGTCGTCTACATGGGCGACGACAAGAAGGATGCCTGCATCTACAAATTCGTCAGCAGCGGCAAATACGATTCCTCGAAAGGCCGCCAAAACGCCGCTCTGCTTGAAGACGGAACCTTGTACGTCGCGAACCTGAAGTCCGGCAAGTGGCAGCCCGTCACGCTCGAAGCCGTGCGGAAGGTTATCGAGGATGAGAAATTCAAAGCACCCGCAGGCGTGTCGGCCAAGCGCGAGGAGCTTCTGAACAAATTCAATACGCAAGCGGACGTCGTCGTTTTCTGCCACGAAGCGGCTCTGCTCGTCGGCGGCACGCCGACCGACCGGCCGGAGGATATCGAAATATCGCCGTTCGACAACACCGTATTTATCTGCCACACCAACAACGACAGCCACGGCAACATCCACGGCCATATCACGCGGATCTTCGAGGCCAAAAACGATCTCGGAGCCGCCGAATTCGACTTCGAAATTTTCGCCGCGGGCGGCCGCCAATCGGGCTTCAGTTCCCCCGACAACCTGGCGTTTGATTCCAACGGCAACCTGTGGGTCGTCACCGATATTTCCAGCGGCAGTCAGAACAAAGGCGTGCATAAGGCGTTTATGAACAATGGCCTGTTCGTCATCCCGACGAGCGGCCCGAGCAAAGGCCAGGCGTTTCAATTCGCTTCCGGCCCGGTGGAGTGCGAGCTGACGGGTCCGTTCTTCACGCCGGACGAGCGCACGCTGTTCCTGTCGGTGCAGCATCCAGGCGAGGAAACGAAAGATCTGAACAATCCGACAAGCCGTTGGCCGCACCGGCCGGGCGACACGAAAGCGCGCGCCGCCGTCGTCGCTATCAGCGGCTTCAAGCTGGGCTAGGAGCGTGACGCAGATGCCCTTCGGCAATATCGGAATCGGCGGTTTGGTCTTAATCCTCCTCATCGCGCTGATCATCTTCGGCCCGTCCAAGCTTCCCGAGCTCGGACGAGCGTTCGGACGCACGCTCAGCGAGTTCAAGGGAGCGACCCGGGAACTCATGAACCCCGAGGATGAAGGCAAAAAAGATCCGGAATCCGCGCAGAAGTCCGCGCTGACGAACAAGTAAATGAAAAATCCGAACGAATTGAACCTGGTCGGACACCTGGAGGAACTGCGGTCGCGGCTGATTCGGACGATGGCCGCGTTCCTCGTCTCGATGGCCGGCGCGTTCCTCTGCGTCCGGGAGATTTACCGGTGGCTGGCCAGAGATTTGGACCAAAAGCTGGTCGTTCTCGGGCCCTCGGATGTCGTCTGGGTGTACATGATCATCGCGGGGACCGTCGCTCTCGCCGTTACGCTTCCGGTCGCCGCCTATCAGATCTGGAAGTTCGTGCAGCCGGCGTTGAGCCGGGAGGCGCAGCGGGCGGCGCTTCTGTATATCCCGGGCATCGCTCTCCTGTTCCTGCTCGGAATCGGCTTCGGCTACTTCGTCCTGTTCCCGACCGTCCTTCGCTTCGTGCACGGCATGGCGGCCGACGATTTCGCGGCGATGTATACCGCGGAGAAATACTTTACGTTTATGGTGCATATGACCGTGCCGTTCGGCTTGCTGTTCGAGCTGCCCGCAGCCGTCATGTTTCTCACCCGGCTCGGCGTGTTGAACCCGAACCGTCTCGCGAAGGCGCGGAAGCCGGCCTACTTTGCGCTGGCGGTCGTCGCCGTCGGTCTTACGCCGCCCGATATCGTATCCGATCTGATCGTGATCGCGCCCCTCTTTCTTTTGTACGAAATCAGCTTGGCCCTCTCCAGATTCGTGCACAGAAAGCAACTGAGGGTTCAAAACCGCTAATATCCGCCGGTTTCTATGAAAATTTCCCCCTCTGGAATTTCTTCCAGGGGGTATTCATTTGGGCGCGAATGTCTTATGATGAAGATAACCCAACCATTTCCAACATCGGGAAATATATAAACTCGCCTGCGAGTTTATATAGAATCCTTTTTGAAAGGAGTGAAAGTTAAAACGCTTTAACATTCTGCCAGGTGTCGATTGCCGCCCTGCTCCTGATGCCCCTATTAACTTGAGTAATGTAGAAGAAGGAGAAACCGTTCAAATTCAAGCGACGGAAACGAATTTTTTTGAAGGTTATAATATAACGGATTCATTGATGCAGGACTTCAAGGTTTCTTCCCATTAACAAAAGGAGCAATCAATCATTCTTTACGCACCTATATGCTCTCCTATGATCGAGACGGTAAGGTAAGACCTCGAATTACGAATACAAACACTTTTGTTGGCTATGGTTTAATTGGGAGTGATGGAGTTATTGGCAAAGTAGTTGATTTTACACAAAGTAACCAGTGTACAAATCGTAGCGAATGTACGATGGATAAGACGACACCCTTTTCAGGTGTCATGATTTATGGCTATTCTGCTCCGGTTGCACAAATTTATTATTCTGCTGATACGGATGAGAATAGCGTTACTATTAGCGAAATTACTGAATGGGATTACTGAAGAGGAATTAGAATGGAAAAGCGGGTCTTGCACAAGATCCGGACCACGACCTCTTATTCGAACCCTTGCATAGAATTGCTTGGTTTTGCTCAAAGAAACGGCGGCGCACGGGCGAAACCCGTGCGCCGCCGTTTCTTTGCGCGCCGTTCGAACTACCTTCAACCAATGGGACGGTTTTCGTTTGCCTCAGGGTTGGACCGAAGCGGCTTGAATCGCTCCGTACGCCCAGTAATCGGACGGCACGTCGCGCCATCGCGGCTCGCTTCCCGCGAGCGGTTCGATGGCCAACAATCCGTTTAACATGACGACCGCTTCTGCCCGCGTGATCGTCTGATCGGGGCGGAACGTGCCGTCTTCATAACCGTTAACGATGCCGGCCGCCCGCAGTTGCGCCACGGCCTCGCGCGCCCAATGGCCCTCCATGTCGGCAAATGCGCCGGACGAACCGTTGCCGCCGCCGGTCAGCAGAGGCGCCAAGACGGCGGCCATCTCCGCGCGCGTAATCGGTTGGTCGGGCTTAAAGCTGCCGTCGGCATAACCGTTCATGATCCGAAGCCGCGATACGTGCGAGATAAACGGCCGCGCCCAGTGGCTGTCCGGAACGTCGGCGAACGATACGTCCGCTTCCGCCGTCTCCGCGCTTGTGATTCGGGCGATCGCGGCCGCCGTCTCCGCACGCGTCAGCGTCCGCTCCGGGCGGAACGTTCCGTCCTCGTAACCGCGGATGTAGCCAGCCGCGGAATCCGGGCGTTCCGTCCCCCAGCCGTTTACTCGGACGGCCGAGAACGTGCTGAAGCGGCTGGCCGCAATCTGAACGCCTTTGGCGCCTTTGCCGTCCAGATCGACGACGGTTCCGCGGACGATCTCTTGACTGCCGTCGCTGTGCTCGATGTAGGCGCCCCACTGTTCAAGCTCATCATCGTCGACATCGATTCCGCTGTCCAACGGCAGCGCCAGAGTGACCGGACGGTTCTGCAGGTTGGTCTCAATCGTCACCGGACGGCCGCTCACCCGAATGTCGTTGTTGCCGCCTGCCGCCTTGACGATCTCTTCGTTGCTCTGCGACCGCCGTTCGAGTTCCTCGCGTTCCTTGTCCGACTTAAGCGGCACGATCCGGAAGGTTACGTCCTCCGCTCTCTCCTTCAAGGATGTGCCGGGAATGGCGATTCGCACATGACGGCTGGCCAGTACGAGATCGACTTGCTCCTGCGACAGCAGGGCGGACGCTTCCGCGCTGATCGTCAGGTTCCATTCGGACACTTCGTCTTTCGGATCGGGCAAGACGATGGCGGCGGTTCGGGCGCCGGCATTTCTTAACTGCTCGACGATATCTCCGGATGCCGCCGCATCGAGCTTCAACTCGTCGATGATCGCGCCGTTCGCGTCTTTGGAGCGCGTGATATCCAGCGTGACGGCGGCGGAGCCCTTCGCGGCTTCATCGAACTCGACATTTGTCCGAATCGTCTCTTTCTGCGGCCAAGCCGGGTAATAAGGCGCGGTTGCCGTTGCGTTCGGAAGAACGGTTATCGTCACCTTGTTGGACTCCACGGTAACCCCATTTAATGTAACCGTGACGGACAACTCGGTTGTTCCCGCGCTTAATGCGGTCACGACGCCTTGGCTGTCGATTTGCGCGACTTCGGGCCTGCTGCTTCTGTATACTTTGCCGGCCCCCGACAGTTCGAGCGTGCTGCGTCCTTTTTCAAGCAGTCCGGTCAATCGGGTGGCCCTTGTGTCGCCGATCTTCATCGGCTCGGAGGAAACGGCCAGGTTCGCTCCGACCAGACCGACGACCAGCGCGGGATCGCTATACTTCATCAGGACACTGCCGTTTTTGAAATAAAAATTGCCGAAATCGTCCTGCGCCAGCTTCTCCACATTGCTTTCGTAGAGAATGGTCATGGCCTTGGTCGACGCGTCGATCTTGAACATCTTGCTTGTGTACGTCTTGTCCGCGACATAGCCGGTGTAGAACGAGCCGTAGATGTTTTGGTCGGTGCCCACATGCAGATGGGCGTTGCCATAGGAGTAGTCGGCCGCCGGGAATTTATCGTCGCGGTAGATCACTTGCCGCGTCTTCGGGTCGTAGATAAAAAGCGTGCCGAGCGCCATTCCCCAAATGTTGCCGTCCGGGCCCCAGATCAGGGAAGAAAGCGCCTTTTTGCCCGCGACCGGCACGATGCCTTCGCCTTCCAGACGAGCCGCGGCAATATCGTAGATAACCAGCCTGCCGTCCGTGCCGTCCTGGGCTCCCGTCCCGATATACAGCTTGCCGTCGCGGTACAGCATCGTGTTCAACGAATGATTGGGAACGATGTTGCGCTTCACTTCGATCGTTCTCGTCGCCGGATCCAGGATGGTTAACGCTCCGCCCGTCTTGCCGGCGATCGGGTACGTTCCGATAAACACCTTGTTGAATTCCTCCACGCCTACCATGGCGATGGGCCGGTCTTGCTCGTTGCCGATTTGCAGCAAGCGGAGCGGATTGTTCGGCTTGCTCGCGTCAGTGCGGTTCCACGGCTGCGACGGATCGTATTCGAACAGGGTGGCGCCCGGGTATACGCCGAAATACATTTTGCCGTTTAACGAAGCGTAGCCTTCGATCTGGCCGATCAACAGTTGCCGCTCCGTCTCGTTTTTCGTAGGCGAGTAGATGCCCAGTCCTCCGCCGGAGATAAACCCCGCGGTCAACATTTTGCCGTCGAAGCTTTTGCCGATGCTGTGAATTTCCGCGAACTGCGGCGGCAAATCGAGCTCGGTCGTCCGGGTCTTGCCCGTAGCCAGATTGTAGTAGAAGGCGCGTCCGTTATTGCCCGCCAGACCGACCAGCGTTTGGCCGGGGTATTCCGGGTCTTGAAGCTCGACGTAACCGTAGGAGACCGCGACGTTTTTGACGTCGGTGTCCAGCGCTTTGTATTGATTCGTAACCAAATTGTATTCGAACAGTTTCACCTGCGAAGTCCCGTCCTCTTTCGGAACCGGCGCCGTATAAAAGACGCGGTTGTCGCCCGATGCGGGAGAAAAACCGCGGGCGTTGTACTGCGTATTCGCTTTGACCAGCCATTTTTTCGCGACCGTGTCGTACACGAACATCTGCGGGCCGGGATCGACGCGGACAAACAGTTTGCCGCCGGCATATCTCAGGTCGTATACGGCTGTTTTGCCGTCGAATTCGGGGATGGACAAATCCGTTACCGCCTTTGAATTCAGGTCGTAACGATACAGTTTGGCCGCGTCGCCTACGCCGGCATACAATACATGGGCATCCGGGTCATAAGCGAGGGAGCGTACATGCCGGTCGGCGGATACGCCCGGCCTCTTGAAAGAAACAAGTTCCTTCATGCCGGAAGCGGGATCATACTCGAATACCGACTGGGAATAACCCGTGCCGCCGTACACTTTGCCGTTTTTGCCGGGAACAAGCGTCCAGATGACGGTATCGCTGTTGATCGGCTTGCCGAGCGCGGTCATGGTTCTCGTCTGCGGATCGTATTGGAACAACGTGCCGTTCGGCGTGCTGCCCGCATACGCCTTGCCGTCCGACGCGACCGTGATCCCCCATGCGGCGGTTACGGGACTTCCATCGAGGGCGACCAGCGGATACGTCTCCAGCACTTCTTCCGTCTGCACGTCCGTCACCACAAACACGCCGGGATCGCCTTGCACGACGGTATACATCACATCGCGGCCTTGTTTGTTTTTGCCGTACGAGCCGGTCATCACCGTCAACGTCTGCGATTGCGGCCCCAGATCGGATATATAATGGGGCGTCGGTTTGACAACCAGGTTGATGTTATCGGCATAGAACCGGCCCGCTTTGTTGTCGCCCGGAATATACATGACTGCCCGAACGTAAGCGGCGTTTCTCGGTGCGGTCGCGGCGATCCGCGTCTCTCCCCAGACGTTGATCTGGTCCGGGACAAAAGCGCTGACCGTGGACAAGATCCGATCGCCGCTGTCGTAGAACCGCAGATCGACCTTGCCCCTCTCGCCGGAAGTCCATACCGTGTCGGCGGTCCATTCCACGTTGTAGAAGGGGGAGACCGGCGAAGAATCGCCGACCACTTCGCCGACGATATGGTCCACTTTGGTTGCGGTCGGGGGGACGGGAATTTCATCGCTGTCGTCCGGAACGCGAGTCAAAGCGATATCGTCGAGATTGAATCGAAACCATCTGCTTGCATCCGTATTGCTGATGATCAAGGAAACCTTGGCCGTTTTGGCGCCTTCGGGAGCGGTGAAGCTTGCTTCGCCGAACCGCCATTGGCCGTCCAACTCCGGTATACGGTCCATTCTCAGGAATTTCGTGAAATCCACCGGATTTCCCTGATCGTTTTTCCCTTTGATGAGCGTGCCGTTCTGGTCGTACATATAGACGTACAGCCCTGACATATGCCCCGACTGCGTCATGACATACGTGGACAAAAGGTACTCCGCTCCGGCTTCGATATTCACCCGATCGGAATGCAGTTCCAGCCTGCCCGTATTCATTTCGACTCTCAAGCTATGCGCGCTGTCTTTCCCTTTGCTGTCGGTAACGCTTACATTTGCGGTGCCCTGAGTCGTCAAAGTCCATCCCGGAATGCGGCCGTCCGCCACCGGCTCCTCGAATCCGCCGTTCAACAAGAGAGATGGATTGTCCGCCGCTGTAACAGAAGCTTCCGCTGCGAGAGCGACGCCTGTCGGACCTAGCGACGACAGCGTCAAACCAATAGCTAAAACAATGGCCAGACCGATTCTTGACGTTCGTTTCATGCTTATTCCTCCCCATGAGAATTGGCGGTATGCCTGCCTGCCGAGCAGTGGATTGATACCGTTTTCAATTTGGGCCTGTTTCCGAATATATCACAGAGATATTAAAAGGACAAGAAAAAATAGACCTGTTTTTTACCTGTATTTTTTTGTAGCGGCGTGTCGTCATCCGGGCCGTACGAATCGCGACAAAACTCCTTGTCGACCATGTTCTTCCATCCGCTTGCGCGGTTAGGCGCCGCCGCTTCAGGCATCCGGCTTGATCACCGCCCCTGTTGGCGGGAATAGCGACGCTTAGGAGGATCATCCGTGAAGCATATTCGTTTCATTATCGCGGCTTTCGCGTGGATTGCCGCAATTAGCGGCTGCGAAGGAGAGCTTCATCCGGCGAAACAAGAGGCAAGCGTTCCGAATCGGGAAACGGATGCGCCCCGGCCAAGCGCCGGCCGGTATCCAGGAACTAGCATCACGATCGAAACGGGCCACAACCATGTGGCGCAATCGGATATTTTTGACGAAAAAGCGGTTTGGGCCGGAGGCAACAACAATGATTGGACGATTTATGCGTATTCTTTTTCAAGCGGAGAAATTTCGACAATCGATTCGGCGCAAAACCATCCGCATGACGGCATTCCAGACCTGGCGCGCTTGTCCCTGTCGAATAACGGCTTCCTCTCCTGGACGAGCGATGAAGCGGATGAATCCGGCCATGCAGCAAAGGGCTTTGCCTAACCTCTTCAGGCTCCGGACGGATATCCAGAATCGCGACCGTCGAATATCCCAAGGCGTTGCCTTTTGCCTTCCGACCGAAACCCCGGCCCGTATCCCCAAAGCGGTCGCGAGCGAAAAAACGGAAAAGCTGAACGAGTCGCCAGGCATGCTACCGTACATCCGCAAGGACGGCGTGATCTGGCAGGAACAAGCGGGAGACCGGATCAACCTGAAAGCGGTTCGGTTGTCTCCGTAAACCGCCGGCTCTATGAAAATTTCCCCCCTGGAATTTCTTTCAGGGGGGTATGCTTTTTCGCCCAAATGCATTATGATGGGGGTAACCCAACGATTTCCAACAGCGGGAGATATATAAACTCGTTATTTGAGTTTATATAAATCCATTTTGAAAGGAGTGAAAGTTAAAACGCTTTAATTTTTGTCAGGTGTCGATTTGCCGCCCTGCTCATCATCTTAACGATTAGGAGGTAATGATGTATGATGCAAATTCGTTTGTCATCGCAAACATTCTCCAGGGTACTGCTGACGGCGGCTCTTATGGTTGTCTCGATCGTGCTGATGGCGTTTTTCGCGGAAAAAGCGTCCGCCCACGGATGGGTCGATTCGCCCGCCAGCCGCGCCATCCTCTGCAAGCAAGGGCAGAACACGGATTGCGGCGCCATCGTCTACGAACCGCAAAGTCTCGAAGCGCCGAAAGGCTTCCCGCTAAGCGGCCCCGCTGACGGCAAAATCGCAAGCGCGGGCGGTCTCTTCCCCAAGCTGGACGAACAATCGGCCAACCGCTGGACCAAGGTGGCGATCAGCGGCGGACAGACGACGTTCACCTGGAAGTTCACCGCGGCGCATGCGACCACCAGTTTCCGCTACTTCATCACCAAACCGAATTGGAATCCGAACCAGCCTCTCACCCGCGCCCAGTTTGACCTGACTCCGTTCTGCACGCAAAACTACAACGGCCAGCAGCCTCCCTTCACCTATTCTCACACCTGCAACGTTCCTTCGGACAGAACCGGATATCACGTCATTTTGGCCGTTTGGGATATCGCCGACACCGCCAACGCCTTCTACAACGTCATCGACGTGAATTTCCAAGGCGGAGGATCGTCCGACACGCAAGCGCCGACCGCCCCTTCGAACCTGAGAGCTGCGAACGTCGGCGCGACCAGCGTCAGCCTGTCCTGGGGGGCCTCCAGCGACAATGTCGGCGTGACCGGCTATCGGATCTACTCCGGCAGTAACGTCATCGCCACCGTATCCGGCTCGGCCTTGAGCTACGACGTGACGGGATTGACCTCCAGCACCACATACACCTTCAAAGTGACGGCCCTCGATGCCGCGGGCAACGAATCGGCCGCGAGCAATACCGTCACGGTGACGACCGGCAGCGTTCCCGTCGACAACAGTCCGCCGACCGCTCCAACCGGTCTGCATGTGATGGGCACGCCCGGCTCCAACAGCGTCCATCTGATGTGGGGCGCGTCCACCGACAATGTCGGCGTGGCGGGCTATCGGATCTATCAAGGCGGAACGTTGGTCGCGACGGTGAACGGAACGACTCTGGAGAAAATCGTAACCGGACTTGCGCCCGATACGACCTATACCTTCACCGTCCGGGCGTATGACGCCGCGGGCAACGAATCGGCGAACAGCAACGCCGTCAGTGTCAAAACCGCGCCCCCGCCGGCCGCTACGCCGTGGGCTCCCAACACGTCTTATACGGTGGGCCAGCTCGTGTCCTACAACGGCTTGATCTATCAATGCCGTCAAAGCCATACGTCGCTTCCGGGCTGGGAACCGCCGAACGTGCCGGCTCTCTGGCTGCAAGTGTAACGTCCGCCGCTCCCGCGCTTCGGGTGCGGGTATAAAGGCATAAGAAAAACCGCCCCTTTCGCCAGATCGGGGCGGTTTTTCGCGGCCTGCTCAGTTGACCGCGTGAATTTCGGTGAAGTCCTCTTCCATGAAGAGATCGTCCAGCGAGCTGAGCGTGCCGTCTTCCTCCACCTGGTACACGGAGATTTTGTCTCCGCTTACGCTTAATTCGATAAAACAGCCCCAACAATAAAATTGGTGGGAGCCGATTTTGCCGACATCCTTCGAACCGCAGTTCGGGCATTTGATCATGCGCTTCACATCCTACCTTGTCACTGTTCATCCGTATTGCCATCCTCGGGAACGAGGATGATCTCGCCAACCGACCAGCACGCCGGGGCGGGAAGCCATCTGCGGCCGTCCCGCAGGTCGTTCAGCCAACCTTCTGTCAATTCGAACCCTATTACAGGTGTAGCCAAAAGTTGCCCGAAATAAACGTCCGATACCGTTCCAAGCGATTCGCCCGCCTGCGTCCAGACCGGGGTTCCGATCAGACGCCGCTTTCCGCCGACGGTACCGATGTACTCGCGGACGGAACGAACCCGCACGAAATCCTCGCGGCTTGCCGCGACGACCGCTTCCGGACCGATCCGGCGGATTTTGTCAACCGGCAGCACAACCGCCGGCAACCGCCATCGGCCGGGCACAACCAGCAGCGCCTTCGGCTGCCGGTTCTCGCCCAGCAGCACATCCCGGACGTGCCCCAAGCGTCTCGCGCGCCGTTCTTCTACGATCGGCAGCCTGAGCAGGCTGCTCGCCCGTATGTACGGAACGTCAGGAGTGGCGAGGCTCACTTTTGCATTCCTCCCGCCGCGTATTTCCTGATATAGGCTTTCACGCAAACGCGAAGAATATACTTATTTACGTATTTTGCGGTAAAAGGTTTCAAACCGGCGGGCCGCTTCCGCCATTTCTTCCAGCGTATTCGACATCCCCACGCTGAATCGGACCGCGGAGCGCATCCGGTCCTCCGGCAAATCCATCGCGCGCAGCACATGCGACAGCTCCAGCGAGCCCGACGAGCAGGCCGAGCCGCTGGCCGCGCATACGCCCGCCAGATCCAGATTCATCAGCAAGGTCTCTGTCGACAACCCGGGAAAGCTTACGTTTAATATATGCGGCAGCCGGTCGACCGGGTGCCCGTTCACGACCATTCCGTCGGAACCGGCAACTTCGGCGAGCCGCGCCAGCAGCTCCGACCTCAGCGCCTCCAGCTTCGCCATCCGCTCCGGCAGATTGTCCAGCGCCAACCCCAACGCGGCGGTCATGCCGACGATGCCGGGCACATTCTCCGTGCCGGCGCGCCTGCCGCGTTCCTGCAGGCCGCCCCACAGTTGCGGCTCCAGCGCCGCGCCGCGCCGGGCGTACAGCAGGCCGACTCCTTTGGGTCCGCCGATTTTGTGCGCGGAGAAGCTGACGAAATCGGCGCCGATCGCCTTCAGATCGATCGGCACCGCGCCGAGCGCCTGCACCGCGTCCACATGATACAATGCGCCAACCGATCGCGCAATTTCGCCGATTTCAGATACGGGTTGTATCGTTCCGACCTCATTGTTGCCGTACATAACGCTGATCAGGAACGTATCCGGCCGGACGGCTTCGCGAATCGCCTCCGGCGACACCTGTCCCGTCGAATCGGGACGAACGTACGTCACTTCAACCCCTTCGCGTTCGAGTCTGCGGAACGCATGCAGCACCGCATGATGTTCGATGGCCGTCGTTACGGCATGGCGCCGTTCCTTCGGCCGGGCGTCCGCCGCCCCCAGAATCGCCAGATTGTCGCTTTCCGTACCGCCGCTCGTGTAGATCAGCTCGGCAGGCGATACGCCCAGCCGGGATGCGGCTTCATCCCGCGCCCGGCTGACTGCGACCCGGGCAGCCTGCCCATATCTGTGCAAGCTGGACGGATTGCCGTACGCCTGCGACCAGTACGGCAGCATCGCCTCCAGCACGCCGGGAGCCAGCGGCGTCGATGCCGCATGATCCAGATAAATGCTTGTCCGCTCCATGCTGTCCGTCTCCTCGTTAACCGGAACGACCGGTTAAATGTAAAACATGTAGCTGCCTGGCTCCGATCCGTCGTCCTGATACGCGATCAGGTGGGCCAGCGTCGTCGAATCGAGCACCTCGGCGATGCTGTTCTTGATGCGTATCCACAAGTCGCGTTTGGCCGGATCGTCCTCTTCCGTAAAGTCGACCGGGCTGATCGGTCCCTCCAGCACGCGGATTACGTCGCCAGCCGTGATCTCTTCCGGCATTTTGGACAAGATGTATCCGCCGTATGCGCCGCGGATGCTCTTGACCAATCCGGCGTTGCGCAACGGGGAAATAAGTTGCTCCAGATAATGCTCGGACAGCTGGTGTTTCTCCGCAATGCTCTTGAGAGAAGTTGGGCCTTCTCCGTAGCGGAGCGCAAGCTCCATCATAATCGTCAGCCCGTATCTTCCTTTCGTCGAGATCTTCAAAGTAACACCTCATCTGCCGTTATTGCGGCTATATTTCTAGTCATACGGGAATCATTCCGCGAAGCCGAATCGTCGGGCTCCGCCGGAAGGCGGCCGCTCCCCGTCGAACAGGCTCCGATAAGAGCCGGGGCTTATTCTCCATCCTTGCCAGATGCGAACCTGTTCAACCGGTATCGTTCGAGCGCCGGCTTTTCCGCAATCATTCCTATGTTATCATAATGTTTCATCGATGGGTACAGCAAACATGCATTTCCTGAACCAATTTTCATTGGGAGGGCGGTCTGTGGTACAATAATGTTGCGTTTTAATTATACGATGCAAAGGAGCGAGATAGATGGATATGCGGACTAGCACGATCGGCAAACCGCCCGAGTCTACCCGGGTCGTCGTCGGCATGTCGGGCGGCGTAGACTCCTCGGTCACCGCGCTCCTGCTCAAACAGCAAGGGTACGAGGTCATCGGCATCTTCATGAAAAACTGGGACGATTCCGACGAGTTCGGCCATTGCACCGCGGAAGAGGACGCGGAAGATGTCCGCCGGGTGTGCGGCCAGATCGGCATCCCTTTCTATACGGTTAATTTCGAGCGGGAGTACGCGGACAAAGTGTTCGCCTACTTCCTCGACGAATACCGCAAAGGACGCACTCCGAATCCGGACGTCCTGTGCAACCGGGAGATCAAGTTCGGCGAGTTCCTGAACAAAGCGCTTGAGCTGGACGCCGACTATATCGCCACCGGCCATTACGCCCGGCTCCGGCGCGGAGACGACGGACGCATGCAACTGCTGCGTGGCGTGGACGCCAACAAGGACCAGTCGTATTTCCTGATGATGCTGAGCCAGCAGCAACTGGCCAAAGCGATGTTCCCGATCGGCCATCTGCCGAAGCCGGAAGTTCGCCGCATCGCCGAGGAAGCGGGACTGGCGACCGCCAAGAAAAAAGACAGCACCGGCGTCTGCTTTATCGGCGAGCGCAATTTCAAGGAATTCCTCAGCCACTACCTGCCGGCGCAAAGCGGCGAAATCCGCGATCTGGACGGCCGGGTGAAGGGGCGTCACGACGGGCTCATGTATTATACGCTCGGCCAGCGCCAAGGTCTTGGCATCGGAGGCTCCGGCACGGGCGAACCGTGGTTCGTCGCCGGCAAAGATCTGCGCGAGAACGTCCTGTATGTCGTGCAAGGAGACAAACATCCGGCGCTGTATTCGCAAAGCCTGCATGCGACCGACGTCAACTGGATCGCCGGCACGCCTCCGGCCGCGGGCTCCTTCCGCTGCACAGCCAAGTTCCGGTACCGGCAGCAAGACCAAGCGGTGACGGTGACGCCGCGCGGCGACGGCACCTGCGACGTCGAATTTATGGAGCCGCAACGGGCCGTTACTCCCGGACAAGCGGTCGTGTTCTACGACGGCGACGTCTGCCTGGGCGGAGGCCTCATCGACTCCGTTAACGGCGGGTTCCAAAGCTGGCTGGCCGAACGGGAATTGGCCGCGGCCGCCCGCTGAGCAAGCCGGCCATAGATCGAAGGGGCAGCCCCCGACGAAGTTCGTTTCGACTTCGTTTGGGGGCTGCCCCTTTTCGATAGGCTCCGGCGCCGGTTACAGCTTGACGATTTTGCCGGTCGCTTGCGACTCGAACGCCGCGAGAATGACCCGCAACGACTTCAGCCCTTCCTCGCCCGAGATGGAAGGCGGCGTTCCGGTCCGGATGCTGTCCACGAACGCGTCGATGACGCCGCTGGTCGTCTGCTTGTCGTTGGTCGCAATCGCGCCGACCGTATGACGCTCCACGGAGCCGTTGCGCAGCTCCACGATAACCTGGTCTTCCGGATGCGTGCCGATCTTCATCACGCCGTTCTCGCACCACAGCACCGTGCTGTTGTCTTCGCCCTTGTAATAGGTCCAGCTTGCGACCAGCGTGCCGACCACGCCGCTTTTCATGCGCAGGATGCAGCTTGCGTTGTCGTCCACGTCGGTGTCCTTTTTGTCCAGCGTGGAGATAAACGAAGCGACTTCGGCCACCTCGTCGTTCAGCAGCCAGCGGATCAGGTCCGATTTGTGCACGCCGAGGTCGCCCATCGCGCCCATCGCCGCCTTCGATTTGTCGAAGAACCAACTGTCGCGGCCGTCGATGCTCCATCTTTCCGGTCCCGCATGCCCGAACGAGGTGCGGAAGGTCAGGACGCGGCCGAGGATGCCGGATTCGAGGATTTGCTTCGCCTTCACGTGCGGGGGCATCAGCCGCTGGTTATGCCCGACCATCAGGTATACGCCGGCGGCACGGGCCGCCTCGATCATCGCTTCTCCTTCTTCCACCGATACGGCCATCGGCTTCTCGACCAACACGTGCGCGCCGGCCTTGGCCGCCGCGATCGCGGCGGGAGCGTGCAGCACGTTCGGCGTGCAGACGCTGACCGCGTCCGGCTTCAGCTTGGCGAGCATCTCTTCATAGTCGAGGAACGCTTCCCCGCCGTATTGATCGGCGTATTCCTGCGCGCGGCCCGGCACCGGATCGGCGAAACCGACCAGCTCGACGTCGGAACGGCCGGCATACTCGGGAATGTGGCGAACCTTGGCAATTTTGCCGCAGCCAATAATGGCGACTCTCAACTTGCTCATCGACGATTCTCTCCTCTGTTCGGTGTTGGATTGCAGTATCAGGAGCGCGTTCGGTGTCGGCGCTTCTTACAGCTTCGCCAAATAATGCTCGCGCAGCCAGTTGAAGCTGTTGGCCACGCTGACGATCGGCGGGTTGTCGCGGCAGTTGTCCTGCTCCACGACCAGCCACTCGGCACCGGCGTCGGAGGACGCCTTCAGCACGTCGGCCAGCGGCACGATGCCGCGTCCCAGCTCTTTCGTGTAGAACGTTCCGTCTTCTGTCGGGGCGTAATCCTTGAAGTGAACGAGCGGAAGGCGTCCCGCGTAACGGGCGATGTACGCCAGCGGGTCCTGTCCGGCGCGGTGCACCCAGCAGACGTCCATCTCGACCTGCACGGAATCCGGAGAGGTCGAGCCGTACAGCGCGTCGAACACGAATTGGCCGCCGACCCGCTGTTCGAACTCGAACGCGTGGTTGTGATAGCAGAACACGATGCCGTGCTTGCGGCATTCCGCGCCGATCGATTCCAGCTCCTTGAAGAGGCTCGTCCAAGCCTCCTCCGTCTGATACTGCTCGACGGGGAGCCACGGGCAGGCGATCGTGCCCGCGCCGATCGTCTTCGCATACGCGATCTCGCCCTGCAGATTGTCGCGAAGCGCTTTCAGGCTGACGTGGGAGCCGACCGCGCGCAGTCCCGTCTCCTCCAGCAGCCGCTTCATCTCTTCGGCGCTCAAGCCGCCGTAGCCGGCGAACTCCACGCCTTCGTACCCGATCTCGGCGACCCGCCGGACCGTTCCCTTAAAATCTTCCGCCAACGGTTCCCGCAGCGTATAGAGCTGCAGGGCGATGCCCATCCTCCTCATCGTCACACCTCGTCAGTTGTCGTATTTGATTACATTATAGGCCAAACGCGCTATAATCTCATATAGACATACCGGTTATCACATGAACAATTTTGCTGCGAATTCGGCAAGGAGGGCTTCCCGGTGAACGGTTCCTGCGAAATATTGTCGGCCGGCTATTCCTATCACACGCAACCTCTGCATCTGGAGAGCATGTCCGGCGTCACGTATTATTTGTTCCGCCTGCAGACGGAAGGCCGGTGCAAAGCTTATACGGGGGGGCGCATGACGACGATCGAAGCGGGGGATTTGCTGCTGTACCGTCCCGGCGATCCGTACGAGCTGATCGTCGGCGAACACGAGAACGGCCATGCCGCAGGCAAAATATCGAGCGGAGACTATTTCGTCATGTGCCGGGGCCCGTGGGTGGACGAGTGGTGGAAGCGCTCGTCCAGACCTTCCCTCGTGCGGACCCGGTCGAGCGAGCGGCTTGTCGAGCTGTGGCGGCAGCTCCTGCTCGAGCACAGGCGGATCGGCCGCCAGAACCCGGAGCTGCTGGAATATTTGCTGCGCTGCCTGCTGCTTCTGATCGACCGCGCGATCACCGAGACGTCGTCGCCCGGACGGCATGCGTATATCGGCGAGCGGATGAAGCGGTATATCGAAGAGAACGCCTACCGGCCGTTCAAGGTGGAGGAATTGGCGCGGCACGTCGGCCTGAGCGTATCGCGCGCATCGCATCTGTTCAAGGATTGCTTCGGCACAAGCATCATGCAATACGCGATGGACGTCCGCTTGTCCACGGCGGCCGAGCGCATCCGCTACAGCTTTCTGTCGCTGGAGCGCGTCGCGGAGACGTCCGGCTTCGCCAGCTACACGTATTTTCACCGCGCGTTCCGGGCCCGCTACGGCATGTCGCCGAGAGAGTACCGCCAGAAGTGGCGCGAGAGCTGACCCTCGCGCGGACGGCTCCCCGGCCTTCTTAATCCCGCAGCAACTCGCGCATCTCGCACCACTTGATGACGCCGCCTTTTCCCACGGCGCCGCAGCTACCGGCCGTTTTGACCGTTCCCGGCTTCGGGAACGCATAACGACCGGAGATGCTCGTCGATAATCGCCTCCAGCCGCTCGGCCGGCAAGGCGTCGGGACGCAGCAAATGATGAACGGCCAGCCCGTCGATTAGGGCATACAGCTTCTCCTGCTCGATGTCGGCTTGCAGATCGGGCTTCGCCAGCCCCTCCTTCACCAGCGTATCGATTACGAATCGGGAGACGCCGTGCATGTCGTCGTACATTTTGTCGCTGAGCTTTTTCAGTTCGGGATCGTGGACGGCCTTGGCGCTGAACGATAACCACACCTCCATCTCCAGCCTTCTGTCCTCGTCCACCGGCAAAAATTGCAAAATCAGCATCTTCAGCACGGTCAGAACGGAGCCGTCGAATTTCATCGTCTGAAAGCGGGCATGAATCCGGTCCACAAACAGGTTCATGCAATAAGCGAACAACTCCGCTTGGCTGGCGAAATAATGGCGCATCGAGCCGACGGACAATCCGGCTTCCTGCGCGATGTTGCGGACGCTCGCCTGCTCGAGCCCGCCTCTCCGGATCACCCGCAACGCAGCCTCGGCGACCCGCTGTCTTTGTTTTTGGTGATCTACGATTTTCGGCATAGCTCTATTATACAGGTTTTGATTTTTTTAATACAACGTGTTATATTGACTTCGGTTTTAATCATACACTGTACTAAAACAGAGAGTGAACGGGATGGAACAGCATGCGGCGTGCATCCGCATGCTGGATATATGGCGGGGATTCGCCATACTGAGGACGCTCGGGACGAATATTTGGATCTTCGCCTATCTGGGCGATCTGAATATGCTTTTTACGTTTGAACGGTGCGATAAATGCGGCGGGCCTCCGGGCGTAACAACAAACAAAAACAGCCCGGGGACACGCTCCCGGACTGTATCACTTGCCGTCCATTCCGCGGCGGCGCAGTTGGTTTTGGCGGATTTTCCCTTCCGTCCCCTGCTCCGTCGCGTCGTATAGATGGAGATTGCCGAGCGCCTCCGGATAATACTGCTGCTCGACGTAATGGCCCGGGTAGTCGTGCGGGTACTTGTACCCCTTGTGCCCGAGCTGCTCCGCGCCCGCATAATGCGTATCGCGCAGGTGCATCGGCACCTCCGCCTGCGTCAGCCGCTCCACGGCGGCCTGACCCCGCGACAGCGCGACCGCGACCGCGTTGGATTTGGGGCTCTCCACCGCGAACAGAATCGCCTGCGCAATATTGTATTTCGCTTCCGGCATGCCGATCTTGTGGTACGCGTCCATCGCCGCCACCGCCTGCACCATCGCTTGCGGATTGGCGAGGCCGATATCCTCGCTGCAGGCGACGATCAACCGGCGGAGGAACGTCATCGGGTCCATGCCGAGCCGGTCGACCGCGTACAGGAACCAGAACAGCGCGGCGTCGCTGGAGCCGCGCACGCTCTTGTGGAACGCCGACAGCACGTCGTATTGGGTCGAGCGGTCGGCCTTGATCGTCGGCTGGCGCACCGACTCCTCCGCGACCTCCAGCGTGATCACGATGCGGCCGCTCGGATCGGGCGGCGTCGTCAGCGCGGCCAGCTCCAGCGCGTTCAGCCCGCGGCGGATATCTCCGGCCGCGACCTGGGCGATGTGGGCCAACGCCTGCTCCTCCGCGTCGATCGGCAGGTCGCCCAGTCCTCTCTCCCGGTCGGCCAGCGCCCGGCGCAGCGCGATCATGACGTGCCGTTCGTCCAGCGGCTGGAGCTGGTACAGCGTCGAGCGGGACAGCAGGGCGCGGTTCACGTGATGGAACGGATTTTCCGTCGTCGCCCCGATCAGCGAGATGACGCCCTGCTCGACGGAAGGCAGCAGCGCATCCTGCTGCGCGGTGTTGAACCGGTGCACCTCGTCGAGGAACAGGATCGTACGCCGGCCGTACATCGACTTCAGATCGCGGGCGCGGTCGATCACCGCCCTCACATCCTTGACCGACGCGTCAACGGCGTTCAGCCGGGTGAATTCCGCCTGCGTATGGTTCGCGATGATGTTCGCCAGCGTCGTCTTACCGCAGCCCGGCGGTCCGTACAGCAGCATGGAGCCGATCCGGTCGGCTTCGATCGCCCGGCGAAGCTGCTTGCCGGGAGCGAGGATATGCTCCTGGCCGATATATTCGTCCAGCGTCCGGGGACGCATCCGGTCCGCCAGCAGCCGGCCGGACGTATCGGACTGGGCGCCGTAGCTGAACAGATCGTCCATCTCCATCGGAGATCAGCTCCCGCCGGTTGCGGACTCGGCTGCTTGTCCTCCCGCTTCCTTGCGGGCCTTCTCCAGCAAGTCTCTCACGACGACGCTGACCATAATCAGGCCGGCGACGGGCGGCACGAACGCGTTGGACGCGGGCGGCTGCTGAGCCTTGCGGATCTCCGGCGCGTTCTCCGGCACGATCCGCTGGGTGACGTCCTGGCGCGGCTTGATCGGCTCCTCGGTCGAGAAGACGACTTTGACGCCCTTGCGGATGCCTTTTTTCCGCAGATTTTGCCGGATCACCCGCGCCAGCGGATCGACCGTCGTCTTCGAGATGTCGGCGACCTGGAACCGCGTCGGGTCCATTTTGTTCGCCGCGCCCATGCTGGAGATGATCGGAATGTTGCGCTTCAGGCATTGTTCGATAATGTGAATTTTGTACGTGACCGTGTCGGAAGCGTCAATCACGTAATCCAGCGGGTACTCGAACACCTTCTCGTACGTCTCTTCCGTGTAAAACATTTTAAGCGGCACGGCGTCGCATTCCGGATTGATGAGCTGGATGCGTTCGCGCATCAGCTCGGCCTTCGGCTGGCCCACCGTCGTGGTGAGCGCGTGCACCTGGCGGTTGACGTTCGTAATATCGACGACGTCCTTGTCGATCAGGATGATGCGTCCGATGCCCGTACGGGCAAGCGCCTCGGCTGCGATGCCGCCGACGCCGCCCAGACCGAGCACCGCCACCGTGCTGCACCGCATGACATCCAGCCCTTCCGGACCGATCGCCAGCTCCGTGCGCGAGAATTGATGTAGCATGTTCGTTGCTCCTTTCGTGCAGTCGTCCGGAACGGCCGTTCCGGACGGATACCTAGGGGCGTTACGCCTTGGCCGGGGCGGCCGGCTCCTTCACCGCGAGCCGGATCGACAGCTCCTCCAGTTGCTTCCCGTCGACAGCGGACGGAGCGTCCATCAGCAGATCCGTCGCGCTGGCCGTTTTCGGGAAGGCGATCGTCTCGCGCAGGTTCGAGCGGCGCGCCAGCAGCATGACGAGACGGTCAAGCCCAAGCGCGATGCCGCCGTGCGGAGGAGTGCCGTATTCGAACGCGTCCAGCAGGAAGCCGAACTTCTCGTACGCCTGCTCCGGCGTGAAACCCAGGGCGGCGAACATTTTTTCCTGCACCTCGCGGCGGAAAATCCGCATCGAGCCTCCGCCGACTTCGTAACCGTTGAGCACCATGTCGTACGCCTGCGCGCGCATTTGGCCCGGATCGCTGTCGAACAGGTGCAGGTCTTCATCCTTCGGCCGCGTGAACGGATGGTGCATCGCGACATAACGCTTTGCTTCTTCGTCGTATTCGAACATCGGGAAGTCCACGACCCACGCGAACTTGAAGACGGACTCGTCGATGAGGCCGGATTCCTTGCCGATCTTCAGGCGCAGGTTGCCGAGCACGTCATAGACGACCTTCGGCTTGTCGGCGGAGAAGACGAGCAGGTCGCCTTCCTCCACGGCAAGACGCTCGGTGAGCGCGGCGATCTCTTCCGGCTTGAAGAACTTGACGATCGGCCCCTTCCACTCGCCGTCCTTGACCGTGATCCACGCCAGCCCTTTGCCGCCGTAGCGCGCGGCGAACGGCTGCAGGTCGTCCAGCTCCTTCCGGCTCCAGGATGCGCCGCCTTTGACATTCAGCGCTTTGACGATGCCGCCGTTTTTGGCCACCATATTAAACACTTTTACGTCGCTGTCGGCGACGAGATCTGTCACCGTGACGAGCTCCAGGCCGAACCGCAGGTCCGGCTTGTCGGAGCCGTATTTGTCCATCGCCTCGGCGTATGTCAGGCGCTGGAATGGCGTCGGCACCTCGTACCCGATCGTCTCGCGGAACAGCTTCGCAATCATGCTCTCCATCAGCGAGAGCAGTTGCTCCGGGGACATGAACGACGTCTCGATGTCCACCTGGGTGAATTCCGGCTGGCGGTCGGCGCGCAGGTCCTCGTCGCGGAAGCAGCGGGCGATCTGATAGTAGCGCTCCAGTCCGCCGACCATCAGCAGTTGCTTGTAAATTTGCGGCGACTGCGGCAGCGCGAAAAATTCGCCCGGATGCACACGGCTCGGCACGAGGTAATCGCGGGCACCTTCCGGCGTGCTCTTCGTCAGAATCGGCGTCTCGATCTCCAGGAATCCGTTGTCGTCGAGGAAATCGCGGATCAGCTTCGTCGCTTTGGAACGCAGCATCAGCGTCTTCTGCATCTCCGGCCGGCGCAGATCCAGATAACGGTGCTTGAGGCGAAGCGACTCGTCGATCTCGATGCCGTCCTCGATGAAAAACGGCGGGTTTTTGGCCGTGTTCAAAATTTCGATCTCCGTCACGCGCACTTCCAGCTCGCCCGTTTCGAGGTTCGGGTTAAACGTCTCGGGATCGCGTTCGACCACCAGGCCGCGAACGGCCAGCACGTATTCGTTGCGCGCTTTGTCCGCGATCTCCAGCGCCTGCCCGGAGAATTCCGGGTTGAAGACAAGCTGGACGATGCCGCTGCGGTCGCGCAGGTCGATGAACAAGACGCCGCCCAAATCGCGGCGGCGCTGAACCCATCCGTTCAGAACGACCTCCTGGCCGATGTCGGATTTCGTCAATTTTCCGCAATGGTGCGTTTTAAGCATCATGATAACCATATCCCCCTATGGAATGTGTGAAATAACGAATCGTCTCGGGCGCGACCGTCAGCTTCCGGCTTTCAGGATGCCGATCAGACGGTCGAGAGCAACCAGGCTCTGCTCGCCGGTCGCCATATTTTTCAGCGTAATTTCGCCGCGCGCCAGTTCGTCGTCGCCGAGGATGGCGGCGTAGCGGGCGGCCAGCCGATCGGCCGCCTTCAATTGCGCCTTCATCTTGCGGCCGAGATAATCCATCTCGGCTTTCAGGCCGGCCGCGCGAGCCTCGTACGCCAGCGCGGCGACGCGGCGCTCGGCCGCTTCCCCCAGCCCGATGAAGTAGACGTCGACCGGAGCCGCTCCCGGCAGCTCCACGCCTTGCGCCTCCAGCACCAACAGAACGCGCTCAAGGCCTAGACCGAAGCCGACGCCCGGCCGGTCGTCTCCGCCGATATCGGCCACGAGGCCGTTGTACCGGCCGCCGCCGCCGATCGTGTCGATGGCGCCGATGCCCGCCGCCTTGTACTCGAACGCCGTATGCGTGTAATAATCGAGGCCGCGCACCAATCGCGAATTGACCACATACGGAATCCCCATGTCATCGAGGTGCGCCTTCACCGCGTCGAAGTGGTTCCGGCACTCGTCGTCGAGCGAATCCAGGATCGAAGGAGCGCCGCCGAATTTGTCCTGATCCACCTTGCAGTCCAGCACCCGCAGCGGGTTGCGGTCGTAGCGCGACTGGCAGTCCTTGCACAGCGACGGCAGCAGCGGCTGGAGAAAAGCCCGCAGCTTATCCCGGTATACGGCGCGAACGGACGCGTTGCCGACGGAATTGATCTCGACGGTCACTTCCTTCAAGCCGAGCTCCTTGTACAGCAGATACCCCATCGCGATAACCTCGGCGTCGATCGACGGTTCGGCCGAGCCGATCGCCTCCACGCCGAATTGGTGAAACTGGCGGTACCGGCCGGCCATCGGCCGTTCGTACCGGAACATCGGACCGATGTAGAACAGCTTGGCCACATCGGGTTCGGCGTACAGCTTGTTCTCGATATACGAGCGGACGACGCCCGCCGTGCCTTCGGGACGAAGCGAGATGCTGCGGTCCCCTTTGTCGAGGAAGGTGTACATCTCCTTCTCCACGATATCGGTCGTTTCTCCGACGCCGCGCTGGAACAGCTCCGTATGCTCGAAGATCGGCGTGCGCACTTCCCGGTAGTTGAACCGGTTGCAGATGTCGCGCGCCTTGCTTTCGACGTAGTGCCATTTCTCCACCGTTCCGGGCAGCAGATCCTGCGTGCCTTTCGGTTTTTGAATATTGGACATATCTCCACACCCCTTCTGTTTCGCAAAAACAAAAAATCTCCCGCCCCTGCGACATACAGGGACGAGAGATGATTCTCCCGCGGTTCCACCCAGTTTCGAACCGAGCCGCATCCTTGCGGATGCCCAGCCTGCGGAGGCTGACCCGATTCGCTCTCAACAACGGTTAACGCCCGCCTGCGCCTGCCGGCTAGCGCCGATGCTCGCGTTCCGCGCCCGCCCTCTGTCCGGAGAGCTGCTGCAACGCCGCCTGCATCGCGTTCACCGGAGGTCCTCCGGGATGTCTCTCCATCCGCACTGCGCAAGGAAGCTTGCAGCCTAAGGCTTCCCTCTCTGATTGCCCAGCCTGTCGCGAATTTCGGTCCCTTCATTGGATCGGTATGTTTCAGCTTGTGTCAGATTATGCAAGATTATACCCTTTCGTTACGGGAGAAGTCAAGACTTGCGGCCCGCGCTTCCCGCACAAAAACAAATGACCCGCAAACGCATGCGTCTGCGAGCCGTCAAGGTGAATCTATATGAAAAAAGGGGGTCGACTCTTATAGTAGCCCTTAAATGTTAAAGAAGCATGAAAGCAAGTTTACAGATGTATTACAAAAAATAAAACGCATTCATCGGCCGCAAACGAAATCCGTTCCTCGAAGACGAGAGGAACGGGCCGCGAGTTCCGGGTTACACGCCGCCTTGCTTCTCCGACGGAGCCGGCTTGGCCGCCGAGGGAGAAGGCCCGTCGGTCTCGCCGCCGCTTGGTTTCGGCGACGGCCCGCCGGCGGACGGCTGCGCCGCCGGCGTCGGCTCCTGCGGCGCAGCCGTCGGCTTCGCCTCGGGCACAGGCGTCGGCTCCGCCGTTACGTCAGGCGCCGCCGTTTCTACCGGCCCGGAGGAAGCGCCCGGCTTCGCCGTGCCCGCTCCTCCGGGCGCCGCAGACGGCTTCGGCTCGGCGGACGGTTCCGGCGCAGTCGTCGGCTTCGCTGGAGGCTGCGCGGACGGCTTCGCCGTCCCCTTCGGCGTTGCGCTCGGCTTCGCCGTCGGTTTGGGCGAAGCCTTCGAACCGCCGCCGTCCAGCGTCGTGGTGCCGCCCGGTTTGGCGCCCGACGGCTTCTCGCGCGGGTCCAGCAGCGCCACCGTTGTCAGATCCAGCGGCTTGGCGGGCTGCTCCGGCAGCTCCGCGCGCCGGCGCAGCGCCTTCAGCGCCTCGTCCAGCACTTCCTCCTCCACAATCATATACGGACTTTCCCAACGGCCGCCCAAGCTGATCGATTCGATCGTATCGGGCTTCATCTTGGAGAACGACAGGATCCAGCTTCGGAGCGTCGATTCGGGGATATCCGTCTTGACGGTCCGTCCCGCGATCTCAAGCACGCCGCCCCATTGGGCGATGCCGCCGAACGACGTCAGCTTGCCGAGAATCGCCTTCAATACCTGCTGCTGGCGCTCGTTGCGCTCGGTATCGGAGGATTCGGCCGTCCCCCTGTTCGAATGCCGGTAACGGACGAAATCGAGCACCTGCTTGCCGTTCAAATGCTGATAGCCCTTTCTCAGATCGATATTCGTGCCGTCGGCCGTGTCGACATATTTCATGTCCATATCGACGTTGATATCGAGCCCGCCCAATTCGTCGACAATCTCGCGGAAGCCGTCGAAGTTGATCGTCACCGCGTAATCGATCGGGAACTGGAACAGCTCCTGGAACATTTTTTTCGTCTCGTACAGAGCGGTATCCTTGTTTTCGTTGTAAAACATCGCATAATAATAGTTCGCTTTGCGGGCCGGGAGCCCCTTGGGCTTCAACTGCATATCCCGGGGAATCGACACCATCGTGGCCGATTTGGTCTCCGGATTGAGGCTGGCCAGAATCAGGACGTCGGTGTTGAGCGTGCCGCCGCTGCCGGCGCGGGAGTCGATGCCCGCGACCAGGAACGTAATCGGGTCTTCTTTCTTCTTCGTCGCGGCCAGGGGCTGGGGCTCCGGCAGCTTATCGCCGCCGGACACGGACTTGATGGCTTGATCCGCTTTAAAATACAAATAGCCGGCATAGCCGAACGCGCCCAAAAACAGGCTGCCGATCAAGGACAAAGCCACCGTCAGCCATAAGCGCTTGCGGCTCATCTTCGGCTTTAGTCTCGCGCTTCGCATGGTTAGGCTCCTTCCGATGTGTATCACTGGATGTGTTTTTTGTCCGACCCGGTCTCCCGGTCGATCTCTGTCTATAATTGTAGACGATTCTCCCCCCAAGGGGGTTACAAACTTGAAAAAACTACCGCGTTTTCCGCCAATCTTCTCGCCCGCTCATGCATTCGACAGCGGAGCCGGAAAATCCTTCAAACGGCAAAAACGGCGAACCCGGCTTCTTCGCGTCAACAACATATATACTCGGAAGCCGGCCCGTGCATGTCAATCGGTCCGGAAGCCGGCGAAGACGCAAAAAAACGCCCTGCGGCGGCAGTTTCGCCGGCTACGCAGGGCGTTTCCTTATCCAGCAACAATCAGGCTTCTCCGGATTCTTCCCCGGCAGCCGCGGCTTCCTCGCGGTCGCTCTTCGGCTGCCATTCTTCGATCTGGATCGATACGCGGAAATGCTTGCGGCTGGCCCGGATCAGATGGGCCATGCCTCCGAGACGCTCGCCCAGCTCCTGCCCTGTCATCAATCCCTGCAAGTCGTACTTCAGCGCTTCCTGAAACTGCGAAGGGAACGTGCGGCCCAGCGGCTGCTTCGGTTCGTACAGGATCGGACGATCCGACTCGGACAGCATGAAGTCGCGCATAAATTTGTTGCTCTTCCGCACAACATCGTCGTAAATGCCGAGGCGTCTCAGAACTTGATAATACTCGGTCGGATATTTCAGTTCCCACGCTTTGCGGATGTCTCCTACGCTATATCTCACGATCCAATCGCGGAGCTTTTTGATCTGCTGCTCCTTGTCCAATTGTTCAAACTCTTTCAATGGCAAAATATCCAATTGACGCTCCATGCGCCCACCACCTTAACGCTTTGTTATTTTTTCCTAATACAATGAGTTGTCCAATTGTGAAAGTTCTCCTGCCCGGCGCGAAAAAATCAATCGTAAGTTCGGCCCGCCACCGCTTCGACAATGTCGCGGATAAGCATAAAGACCTGTCCGTTCGTCAAGGATTCGGGCTTTTGAATCAATGCTTTCGACTCGGGCTTGATCCAGCCGCGCGATTCGAGTTCTTTCGCGGCGTTCTCCCTTGTCGTCTGCACGCCGACCGTCGTCAGAATCGTATACGTCGCCTGATCCAGCGTCAACGGCGCCTTGTCGGGCGTCTCGACCGATTTCAGCGCGGCGTTCGGATCGCCCTTGAACTTGTCCGCACCGTGAATGCGGCGCACCGCCAACATATGATTGACCAGCCGCTGGGGATTGGACGGTTCGTCCAGCTTGAAATCGTACGAGTAGCCGCTGGTCGTCAAGCTCATGCTGACGGCCGCCTTCAGCCCCGGATAGGCCGGGTGGAGCATGTAGGCGAGCTTCGACCGGCCGTCGATCATATGCTCGTTCGGGTCCAGCTTGAACGGCGCCAGCTCCATGCCCTGCTTGTTCAAGCGCGCCTGCAGCTCGGCGATATCGTCCTTGGATTGCGACAGCTCCCGGAACGTCATTCCCTTCTCGACCGCCAGCTTGACGGCGGCGCCGGCCGCTTCGCCCGTCGCCATGCCGACCGGTATGACGCGCGCGCTTCCGTGGGGAAGCGAGTCGAAGCTCGCGGACCGGCCGACGACGAGCAGGCCGTCGACGTTCTTCGGCACGATGCTCCGAAACGGGATCGCGTACTGGATCGGCTTGGTCATAACGGCGCCGTTGTCCTTGGCAGAAATGCGCTGAATGTCCACCGGGTACGAGCCGAACGCGATCCGGTCCCATTGGTCGCGGTTCTCCAGCACGTCCACCATCGTCAGGCGGTATTCGCCGATCAGATGGCGCGATTCGCGGACGTACAGCTCCGGTGCCGTGCCGGCCAGCGTGATGTCCTTGAACTCCGGATACAGCTTCTTCATATGGTCGATGACGTGCGGCAGTTCTTTTTTGCCGATCTCGAAAGCTTCGGCGACCGAAGCCGGCGAGAGCGGGTCGATATCGAAGATTTGCAGCGCGTTGACCAGAGCGGTCCCGTCGTTTTGGCGGCCGATGTTCAACCCGCGCATTTTGACGCGGCCTTCCTGGGTCGACGGGTAATTTTGCATCTCGACGTAACCCCAGGCGCTGAGCTCATTGGCCCCTGTGTTCGGATCGCCGTCGTCTTCCAGCCGCTTTTTCACCGCGGACCACACTTCCGGCGTCACGTTGCCGAGCTTGAACACCAACGTAACCGCCATACGCGCCTTCGGATCGCCGAGATCCTCGCGGCCCAGCGTAAACGGCGCTCCCGCCGCCGCATACACGTCGCCGTCCTGCGTGGCGTCGATGACGGCTTTGGCCGGGACGGACACGGCCGTGCCGTCGGCGAGCGTGATCTTCATGCCCTTGACCACCGTCCGGCCGCCTTCGCCCGGCTCCGTCCACGGGAGCATCTCTTTTGTTTTCAGCAGCACATCGATGTTTTTCTCGTTCTTGACGAGCTTGTTAAACGCATTGGCCGCCGTCACGACGTCGAACGAATCGCCTTCGACCTGCTCGTACCACTTCTGGAAGATGCCCTTGTTGAAATATTCGGGCTTGCCCGGTATGACGGGCGCCTTGTAGTGATAATTGTGGTCGAGGCTGTTCAGCCAACCCAGCGTCATCAGTCCGCCCAAAATCTCGCGGTCGCGTCCGTCGACAAGCAGCGTCTTCAGCCCGTTCATCGACGCGGATACGGCCGCCGCCACTCCCTCCGGGTCCGTTCCGACGACGATCACGTCGTAGGCGTCCGCCGGCTTGTCCACCGCCGCTACCCGCTCGAGGGTTTGGGGTTTTCCCGGTCCGGGTTCCTTGAGCCCTTTATAAACCACGGTCCCGAAATAAACCAAAGATGACAAAATAATCAAGATCGCAATCCAGATGCCGTATCGTCTCGTTTGTCCGGCAGCGCTTCCCTGCTGCTGTTTCCCCTTATTCAACCCCGTTTTCCCTCCCGTGAACTGCAGGCGGCCGCTCCCGGCCCGCCTTAATCCTTGTTACTCTTTACTCCGCGCGGGCCGAAAGCCCGTAGGCTTCGTCGAGCAGCGCGATTTTTTTGTCGATGTACTCGCGGTAGCTCCGGTTGTAGGCGTTCGGCTCCTTCGGATTCGGCAAACGCTCGATCCGCTGCGTCCGTCCGCCCTGGCCGTCGTCGGTCTCCGGCCATAAGATTTTGCTGACCGCGCCGCAGCCGAGCCCGATAATCGTCTGCCGCTCCTCCATCATGAGGATGTTGTAGAGACTTTCCCGGCCCTCCAGCGAATAGCCGACGTTCTCCAGATTGCCGAGGATGTTTTTCTGCCGGTACATGTAATACGGCACATACCCGTTGGCGGAAGTGAATTCGGCCGCCATCCTCATCATTTCCGCGATCTCGTCCCGCTCGGCTACCTCGTATTGATCCCGGTTCTGCGTCATCCGGGATGCGCGTTTGAACGACAACGTATGCACGGTGAGCGACTCCGGCATCAGCTCCGCCACCCGCCCCAGCGTATGCCGGAATTCGGCCGTTCCTTCATTCGGAAGCCCGATAATCAGGTCCATATTGATATTGTTCATGCCCATGGCACGCGACAGCTTGAACTTGTTGACCGTCTCCTCGACGGTATGGTGGCGGCCGATGACGTCCAGCGTAAGCTGCGTGAAGCTTTGCGGGTTGATGCTGATGCGGTCGACGTTCCAGCGCCGCATGACTTCGAGCTTCTCCGGCGTAATCGTGTCGGGCCGCCCCGCTTCGACGGTCAGCTCGCGCACGCGCCCCAGATCGGGGAAATGCTCGCGCATCGTCCGGAACAACGCGTCCATCTCATCCGCTTCGATGCTTGTCGGCGTTCCTCCGCCCCAGTAGATGGTCGTAATATTCACGCCGGCACGGCGCATCCAAGCGCCCATCTGGCGGATCTCCTCATGCAATCCTGCCAAAAATTCCTGAACGGAGCCGTTGTTGCCCCGGATATCGTAAGCGGGAAACGTGCAGTACGCGCACTTGGTCGGGCAGAACGGAATGCCGATATACACGCTGACTTCGCGGTCGAGGTTGAACAAATCGGGGATGACTTTCAGTTGTCTCACGGCGATGTCGGCCAGCAGATTCGCCTTTTCGTCGGATACGAGGTAGTCCTCTTTTAATTGACGAATGCAAGCTTCAATAGGTTGCTCTCTCATCCGGTTGTGGAACAGCTTGGTCGGACGGACTCCCGTGAGAATGCCCCAAGGTTGCTGCAAGCCGGTGGCCTGCTCCAGAAGCTTCAGCGCCGTCGCGAGAATCATCCGTTTCGCCAATCGCTCCTCCGTCTCGGACGACTGCGGCCCTTGCGCCGCCGGCCGGGCCGTGCTGGCCGTCCAGGTTCCGCCGTCGGCGCGCCGGTGCAGGCGCCCGGTCGCGCACCGTTCGCCGCCTTCGGCGTCGGGGTCCGGCAGCGTCAGTTCCAGCGTCAGCTCCGGCGGGGCGTCGTCGCCGGGCTCAAGCAGCCGAACGTCCTCGAAAAACAGTTTGCAGATATGAAACAATTCGTTGTGGAAATCGGTGAAGCCATGCTTGACGATCAGGATATTCACGCTTGTATCTCCTCCAACGACTTATATTATCACAAGCGCGGCTCCTCCGCCATTTTGCGCCCCTCCCCGGCCCCCTCTATCTGCGGACCGGCCCGCCTCCGCCGTTCGGACGCGGATGGGAAGCGCTCGACTCCAGCCATTGTAGGGAATGGGAATCGCCGTCCAGCTCCCGCATGGCCGCCGCTTCCGTCATGGCCCCCGGCATAACGGCCGCCGCCCCCGCCGCCTGCTCCATTTTCCCGGATTGCCGCATCGTGGCCCCCTCTTTCCTCGGCGGTTCGCCGACTGGTTTCGTTTGTTTTCCAGTCTGCCCAAGATGGGGATGCGCAATCAAACCGTCCCGATGCGAGCTCCTGTGCAGGCATCCGGACAAGCGAAAAAAACCTCTACCGGAGCCGGCTCCGCGAGGATCGGCCGTTGATAGAGGCAGTTGCGCCGCCGTTCGGCGCGGACAACCGGGCGCCGGCCGATTGGACCGGGCGTTCCGGTTGTCCCGAAGGTTAAGTCTTGCTTCGGCAATCCGGATTTCTGAAATTCAAGCCGCCATCGGGCTCGTTTTAAACGGACCGGCTGTCGAGGATCAGCGTAACCGGACCGTCGTTCACCAGGGACACGTCCATCATGGCTCCGAATACGCCCGTCTCGACGGTGAGTCCTTTCTCCCGCAGCAGCTGGTTGAATTTCTCGTAGAGCGGCTGAGCCCGCTCCGGACGGGCGGCCGCCATGAAGTTCGGCCGCCGCCCCTTGCGGCAGTCGCCGTACAGCGTAAATTGCGAGACGGACAAGATCGCGCCTCCGGCCTCGACGACGGAGCGGTTCATCTTGCCCTCGCCGTCCTCGAAAATACGCAAGCCGGCGATTTTGTCCGCCATCCAGACGGCGTCCTCTTCCGTATCGTCATGCGTGATCCCGACCAGCAAGGTCAGGCCGGAGCGAATCGCCCCGACCACGTCCCCGCCGACGGTTACGCTGGCTTGTTTGGTGCGTTGCACAACCACGCGCATCGTTCTGGCTCCGTTTCTCTTTCGTTTCGCTTTTGCGTCGCACGTCTTACGACTGCATGATCCGTTGGACGGAATAAACATCCTTTACCCGCTTGATCTTGTCCACAACCGATTGCAGATGCTCCAGATTGCGGATGAGAATCGTCATGTGAATAAGCGCCAGCTTGTTTTTGTCGGAACGGCCGGAGACGGCGGCGATTACCGTCTTCGCTTCGGACACCGCTTGAAGCACCTCGTTCAGCAGGCCTCGCCGGTCATGGCCGGTAATCTCGATTTCGACCTGGTAGTTCGCCTCCACCGATTGCTCCCAGCCGACCTCGATGGTCCGGTCTTCCTCGCCCTCGCCCGTCGGCATGTTCACGCAATCCTTGCGGTGAATGGAGACGCCGCGGCCTCTCGTTATATACCCGATAATCGGGTCGCCCGGAATCGGATTGCAGCAGCGGGCGAAACGGACGAGCACGTTGTCGATGCCCTTGACGCGCACGCCGTGCGTCGGACGGCCCTTCTTCTCGGACGCGGCTCCCGGCGACTTGACTTCCTTCATTTCCTGCGTAAGCTCAAGCGCGTTCGCTTCCTCGGCGACCTTTTCCTTCCGCAGCTTCTCCGTCAGCCGCGTGCACACCTGCGCCGCAGTGATGCCGCCGAAGCCGATGGCGGAGTACATGTCGTCGATATCCGTGAAGTTGAACTTGCGCGCCACTTCGAGCAGGCTTTCTTCGGTCATCAGCGCGGTCGGATCGAACCCGAGCCGCCGGAGCTCGCGCTCGATTCCCTCGCGGCCGCGCTGCACGTATTCCTCGCGGTTTTCTTTCTTGAACCACTGTTTGATTTTCGCCCGCGTATGGGAGCTTTGCGCGATTTTCAGCCAGTCCTGGCTGGGGCCGTACGAGTGTTTGGACGTCAAAATTTCGACGATGTCGCCCGTCTTGAGGATATGGTCGAGCGGCACGATTTTGCCGTTCACCTTCGCCCCGATCGTCCGGTTGCCGACCTCGGTATGAATCCGGTACGCGAAATCCAGCGGTACGGAACCGGCGGGCAGCTCGATGACCTCGCCCTTCGGCGTGAACACAAATACGAGATCCGAGAAAAAGTCCATGCGCAGCGACTCAAGAAATTCGGACGCGTCGCTCGAATCTTTCTGCAGCTCCAGCAGCTCGCGGAAAAAATTCATTTTCTCCCCGAAGCTGCCCGCAGCCACCATCGAGCCGCCTTCCTTGTACGCCCAATGCGCCGCGATCCCGTATTCGCTGGTGCGGTGCATCTCCCTCGTCCGGATCTGCACCTCAAGCGGTTCGCCGTGCGTATCGATCACCGTCGTATGCAGCGACTGGTACATGTTGGCTTTCGGCATCGCGATGTAATCCTTGAACCGGCCCGGCATCGGCTTCCACAACGTATGGATGATGCCGAGCGTCGCGTAGCAGTCCTTGATGGTGTCCACGATGATCCGGACCGCAAGCAGATCGTAAATCTCGTTGAACTGCTTGTTCTGCGTGGTCATCTTCTTATAGATGCTGTAGATATGCTTGGGCCGGCCCGAGATGTCGCCGTCGATGCCCATTTCGTTTAATTTTTGCTTGATGATGGCGCCGACGTCCGCGATGTACTGCTCCCGCTCGCGGCGTTTTCTCTGCATCAGATTAACGATGCGGTAATATTGCTGCGGGTTCAGGAAACGGAGCGCGATATCCTCCATCTCCCACTTGATCGCCGAGATCCCGAGCCGGTGCGCGATCGGGCAAAAAATCTCGAGCGTCTCGTGGGCGATGCGGCGCTGGCTTTCTTCGGACTGGTATTTCAGCGTGCGCATGTTATGAAGGCGGTCCGCAAGCTTGATCAAGATGACGCGGATATCCTGGGCCATGGCGATAAACATCTTGCGGTAGTTCTCGTTCTGCGCTTCCTCGCGCGACTTGAACTTGATTTTCTCCAGCTTCGTCAGTCCGTCGACAACCATCGCGCAAGCATGACCAAACCGCTCTTCGACTTGCGAGAGCGGCACGGACGTATCCTCCACGACGTCATGAAGCAACGCCGCTATGATGGAGATGGCGTCCATCTGCATGTCCGTTACGATATCGGCCACCGCAAGCGGATGCAAGATATACGGCTCCCCGGATTTTCTCGTTTGTCCGGCGTGCGCTTTGTCGGCGAAGTCGTAGGCCTCGCGAATTTTGTCAAGTTCGGGCGGCTTGAGATAAGCCGACGCTTTCTCCAGCAGCTGTTCGATGGTCATGAAGAGTTAAACCTCTTGCCTGTTCGGTTTTTCTCTACATTATGCGTTGAAAACGGACGCGAGTCAACCATGGTCGTGGACATGACCGTGCGGAAAGTCGCGGTTCTCCGGTCGTACGTGTTCGTCCTCCTCGGTATAGGTGACCGACAGCTCCGCGTAAGCGACGCCGCGCTGCGTCTGAATCGCCTGATGCAGCTTCCGCAGCCGGGACATGCGCCCCCGGACGACGATCACCTCGAGGCATTGGTCGCGGTTCAGGTGAACGTGCAGGTTGGATATGATCTCGTGGTGGTAGGAATGCTGCAGATCCATCAGAATCAGCGGCAAATCGCGTACATGATGGTCGTATACCGTTACGATCGTACCCGCTACCAGTTGCCCCTCATGCTGCCTCGCCGGCTTCAGCAGTTCCTTGCGGACCAGATCCCGGATCGCCTCCGAGCGGTTGGAGTACCCTTGGTCGGCGATATATTGATCGAACTGCTTGGCCAGCTCCTCCGGCATCGAAACGCCGAAACGCGTCAACGCATCTTTCTCCAATCGGGCTCACCCCTGGCGATACATAGTCTTTTATTGCAAAAACAGCCGTATGGCGAACCTGCGTCCGCATACGGCCGTTCCCGTCCTGCTTCAATATTTCACAAGCGATGTCACTTCGATCCCTTCCAGCTTGTCGCGGCCGTTCAGGTACGTCAGCTCGATCAGGAACGCGGCGCCCACGACATTGCCGCCCAACTGCCTGACCAGATCGATCGTGGTGCGGATTGTGCCGCCCGTCGCCAGCAGATCGTCCGCGATCAGCACGTTTTGGCCCGGCGTGATCGCATCGCGATGCATGCTCAGCTTGTCCTTGCCGTATTCGAGATCGTAGGACGACTCGATCGTCTCGCCCGGCAGCTTGCCGCTTTTGCGGATCGGCACGAATCCGACGCCCAGCGCGTAAGCCAGCGGAGCGCCGATGACAAAGCCGCGCGCCTCCGGACCGGCGATGAGATCGATTTTCTCGTCCTTGTAGCGCTCGACGAGCTGATCGATAACGGCCCGGTACGCCGCTCCGTCCTTAAGCAGAGTTGTAATGTCCTTGAACCGGATACCCGGCTGCGGGAAATCCGGAATGACGCGAATATATGGCTTGAAATCCACGTATGTCCCTCCTGCGATAACAGTTCCTGACTCATCATACCACGAAAATGTCCCCGCGGAAACCTTATTTGCCCGCGCTGATCCAGCCGGACAGCCTGCCCGCCAGTTCGGTCCCCGTCGACATGACGAGAACCTCGTCAAGCTCGTCCCGGTGCGACTGCCGGCGGTACAGGCCGGATTCGGAGAAATCGCGCCGGTCCGCCGTCCTGACGGCGGCGATGGTGCCGCCGCGGCGTTCCAGCAGCCCCAGCTCGAGGAACACGTCAACCATAAACCGCAGAGCCGGCACGGACACGGCCACGCGCCGGGCAAGCGCCTCCCAGTGGTTCGGGTTGTCCGGATTCCATTCCGGCGCGGGCAGCAAGGCGGCGTACAGCCGCTTGAACGTCTCCCGGTCCGGGATGCGGAACGTCCCGTACGATTGGGGTTCGATAAACGACACGTACAATCGCTCGGGAGACTTCCATTGCCCGAGGCTTGCCCGCAGATCATCGACGGACTCCGGCATGTCCGCCCACCAGATATCCGCGCAGTCCGTCCATCCTCCCCTCGCCGCCGCGGCCCGGGTCAGCGGCAGCCAGCCGTCGGCATCCGCTTCGGCGGATAATTCGGCGGCGGCGGCGATCTCCGGCAGCGCCTCCTCTTGGGGCAGGCTGCCGCGGGAACGCGCGAGCCACGCGGACGCGCCGGCGGACTCCAGCAGCTCCAGCGCTTCCGGGCCGACGGAGTGCGCGGAAGCGAACAGAATCGCCTGGCTGCGGGATGCGTCCCTCCATTCCCCCAGCTTCGCTTCCAGCCGCTGTCCTCTCCAGTCGAACACCTGCACGTGCGGGACGCGCAGGTCCTGCAGCACAAGCTGGGGCGACCGCTTGCCGTTCCATTCGTTGATCGACCACTCCGCCAGCACGTCGAGCTCCGCCGTCTGGGACAACTGCGGCAGCAAGCCGGCCATTTGGAAGCCGACCGCCTCCACGCGGCAGCCGCCGTCTTCGCCGAGCAGCGTCAGCTTCATGTGGCGGTTGTCCTTCCCCATCGTCCGGCGGCCGTCTATTCTTACTCCCTTGATGACGAACCGGGGGGACGGATTGCCCATCCCGAACGGCGCCAGCCGCTCCAGTTGGCCGATCGATTCGAGCGTCGCGTCCTCCAGCCGGCGAACCCCGTCCGCTTTCAGCAGCGGCGTATAATCTTCCTCGCGAAGCCAAGCCCGTGCCAGCGCGTCCAGCCGGTCGCGCAGCTCGGGGATTCGGTCCGTCCGGATCGTCAGTCCCGCCGCGGCGGTATGCCCGCCGTAATGCTCCAGCAAGTCGGCGCATTCCGTCAGCGCCTTGTGGATATCGAAGCCGGGGATGCTTCTCGCGGAGCCCTTCGCTGTGCCGGTCCCGGGATCGATGCCGAGGATCAGGGTCGGCCGGTAGGCCCGCTCCAGCACCTTGGATGCCACGATGCCGATGACGCCGACATTCCATCCCTCGCGCGCGAGCACGGCTACCCTCCGGCCGAGGGCGGCTTCCTCCTCCCACATGGCGAGCGCTTCCTCCGTCGTCTCCTCGACGATCTGCTGACGTTCCCGGTTCAACGCGTCCAACCGGTCGGCCAGCCGAAGCGCAGTCTCCCGGTCTTCCGTCGTCAGCAGCTCCACGGCGTCTCCCGCATGCTCCAGGCGGCCGCCCGCATTCAACCGGGGACCCAGCGCGAAGCCGACTTGGCCGGCCGTAACGGGCTGTCCTTCGCTGACGCCCGCGACTCCCAGCAGCGCCCGCAGCCCCGGCTGCTCCGTGCCGGATATCCGTTCGAGACCGTGCTTGACGAATATGCGGTTCTCCCCGTCCAGCGGCATCAAATCCGCGATCGTGCCGAGCGCGACGAGATCGAGCCATTCCTCCGGGAGACGGCCGAGCAGCGCATGGGCGAGCTTGAAGGCGACGCCGACTCCGGCCAGCGATTTATACGGATAAGGGCATCCGGTTTTCTTGGGATTGACGATCGCGGCTGCTTGCGGCAGCACCTCGGGAGGTTCGTGGTGATCGGTGACGACGACGTCCACGCCGAGCTCTCTCGCCCGTTCCACCTGCTCGACCGCGCTGATGCCGGTATCCACCGTCACGATCAAGCCGAATCCGCCCGCCGCCGTCTCCTCGACGGCCGCATGGTTCAGTCCGTATCCCTCGCGCACGCGATGGGGTATGTAATAATCGAAATCGGCTCCAAGCCTCCTCATCAGTCTGACCATCAACGAGGTGCTGCTGACGCCGTCGGCGTCGTAATCGCCGTAGATTCGGATGCGTTCCCCCCGCTCCAGCGCGAGCCGGATTCTCCCGACGGCTTCCTTCATCCCGTCCAGCAGATACGGGTCGTGAACGTCCGCGAGATCGGCCCGCAAAAATCGGCCAGCCGACTCCGGATCGGCGTATCCTCTCGATACGAGCACATCCGCGACAACCGGATGCAGCTTCAGCTCTTCCGCCAGTTTGGCTGCTTGCGCGGCCCGTTCCTCCGACGCTTCGGACAAGCTCCACCGCGCCTTGGATCGAAGCATATTCATTCCCTCTCTCTGGCTTGCGTATATCGAATCAAGTGTAGCAGATCGGAACAAGCTTGTCGCGCGCGGAATACGGCCCTCGGTCCCGCGCGGACGCAAAAAGCCCGCCGGCCAACCCGTGTGCGGGCGCCGGCGGGCCCGATCCGCCGCATCCGCAGGACGCGGGCGAATCACGCTTCATATGGGGTCGATCAGGAAGCTTCGGCCGAGGAGGCTTGTCCCGTTTTACGCTTCAAGGCCGATTGTTTGAACAGAATCCAAAGCTGGCTCGCGATGCAGATCGAGGAATACATGCCCCAGATGAGACCCATCAGCATGGCCAGCGAGAACACCCGGATCGATTCGCTGCCGAAGATCAGCAGCGCGATCGTCGCGATGATAACCGACAGGCCGGTGTTGATGGAACGGGTCATCGTCTGCCAGATGCTTTCGTTGACCAGCTTGGCGAGATCCTCGGACGTCTTCAGCTTGGCGAAGCGAAGATTCTCACGGATCCGGTCGAAAATAACAATCTTGTCGTTGATCGAGTAGCCGATGATCGTCAGGACGGCCGCAATAAACGGCAGATTGACCTCCAGCCGGAAAATCGCGAACAAGCTGACGACCGCAAACGCGTCATGCAGCAGCGCGATCATGGCCGACAGCGCGAAGCGCCACTCGAACCGGATGCTGACATAAATCGCGATGCCGGCGCTGGCAATCACGATCGCGATGACGGCCAAACGGGCCAGCTCCCGGGCGATAACGGGATCGACGGTGTTTTCTTCGACCGACACGTCGCTGCCGTAGGCTTTCGCGAAAGCTTCCTTCACCTTGTTCGCTTCGCCGCTCTCCGCATCGAGCACGCGGTCGAAACGCATCGTGACGCGATCGTTCGAGTCGCTGAGCGTCGTGCTTTCCGGCGCCGTGCCGATCGCATCCCGCACAAGCTGCTCGGCTTGCGCCTTGTCGATCGTTTTGCCCACATGCACGTCCAGCGTCGTTCCGGCTTTGAAGTCGACGCCGAGATGCAGACCAGCGGCGGCCAGCATCACGATGCCGGCGATCGTCACCGCAACCGACCAGGCGAAAAACTTGTTCCGGTGCTTCGCGAAGTCGAACTTGCCTTCGGCGGCCGATTTGACTTCGGCTTTGCTTTTCCGGATGTCGGCGACCTGCGATGGTTTCACGCCGAAATGCTCCGGTTTCTTCGCCCAGTTGCTGCGGATGAGCAGCCACAGGAGGAAGCGGGAGAAAAAGACGTTGGTCAAAATACTGATCAAAATGCTGAGGATCAACGTGATCGCAAAGCCTTTGATCGCGCCCGTGCCGACATAATACAGGACGGCGCCGGCCAATATGGTCGTGATATTCGCGTCCATAATCGTCCGGAAGCTGCTCTGGGAGCCGGACTTGAGCGAGGAGAGAATCGTCTTCCCGCTCCGGATTTCTTCCTTGATCCGTTCGTAGGTGATGATGTTCGCGTCCACCGCCATGCCGATCCCGAGCACGAACGCGGCGATGCCCGGCAGCGTCAGCGTCGCGTTCATCAGATAGTGCACCAGCAGCAGCAGCCACGTGTAGGCGACAAGCGTGATGGAAGCGACAATACCCGGCACCCGGTAAATGGCGATCATAAACACAAAGATCGCGATGGAGCCGATAATTCCGGCAAGAACGGTGCTTTCAAGCGATTTCTGTCCGAGAGACGCGCCGACCGCCTGCGTATACTTTTCCGTCAGCTTGAGAGGGAGAGCTCCAAGGTTGATCGTATCCGCAAGCTCCTTCGCTTCAGAGAAGGTGTATCGGCCGGTAATCGTGGCTTTGCCGTCAGTGAAGACGTTTTGCACCGTCGGAGCGGACAGCAGCTCCTCGTCGAGATAGATGGCCAGCTCCTTGCCGACCAGCCTTCTCGTCACTTCCTCGAATTTCGCCTTATCCTTCACTTCGATCTGGACGATCGGCTGATTGGTCTGGTCGAACACGACCTGAGCCGCGCCCTCTTTGAAGTCCGTGCCGAGCAGCTCCGTCTTGCAGTAGCCGGCTTCGGGAGCGCATCCGTCCGCGCTGCGGAACGTCAGCGAAGCGGGCGTGCGCAGCGTCTCGCGCACCTTGGCTTCGTCCGTTACCCCCGCGATCCGCGCGCGGATTCGGTTGGAGCCTTCCGGCGTGACTTCAGGTTCTTCCGCGCCGGATGCGTTCGCGCGCTTCTCCAGGCTTTTTGCGGTTTCGGCGAGAGCTTCCTTCGTCACTTCCCCGGTGCCGCTCAAAGGCTGGGCTTCGTACAAAATCTCGAACCCGCCTTTCAAGTCCAGACCGAGCCGCAGATTCGACAGCAGCCACGGCGAGGTCGCGGCGACGATGCCGAGCGTAATCGCCACTGTCAGGACAAAGGCGAGAATCCGTTTCATATTCATGTTGTTAGTCTCCCTTCAAGCTTCTGACTCAATATGCCTATTATATCGGCCGACAAAATACCCGTCAATTTCGCCGAACCGGCCGTTCCTTCCCCGATTCGCCCCGCAGGATACAACAAAAACGCCGGACCCCGCCGGTCGCTGCAGCCGCAACGATCCGTCGGTTCAGGCGTTGTCCCGCGTTGTCCCGCGTTTTCCCGTTTTCCGTCATCGCCAGGAGCCTGTTCCTTTCAGGGCCCCCATCGTGATCCAGTTCATCCACTGCGTGACCTTCAACGACAAAATGTCGTTGACCAGCCTGTGGATAGGGGGCAGCTCGCCCTTGTGCCGTTCTCTGACGCAGTCCCATATATCTTCCGGCGTAACCGCCTCGTAGCCGAGCAGCCGGAACTCCTCCGCCTTGCTCCGGCACAAGTCGGCGAGACCGGACGCCAGTTCTTCATAGGGCAGCGCTTCCGAAATCAAGCGGTCGATCCGTTCCAACATGAAGCCCCCACCTTTCGGGAAGTATAAGCGCCCGCGATCGGATGTCCTGCTTAACACTTCGATGAGTCTCCCCTCATTTCCTGCCTTCCGGCAAAAAAACGCGGCGCCAAATTCAGGCATGCGACCGGTGCGGACACGCATATGTTTGTACAAGAACGACCGCCGGAAGGAGCAACCGCTTTGAGCGCCATCAAACAATCTTTTATAAAAGGAACGATGATTCTGCTGGTAGCCGGCATCGTCAACCGGATTCTCGGCTTCGTGCCGAGAATTTGGCTTCCCCGGGTGATCGGCGCCGAAGGCATGGGCCTCTACCAGATGGGCTACCCGTTTCTGATCGTGCTGCTCGCCATGATCACGGGCGGCATCCCGCTTGCGGTCGCCAAGCTGGTCGCCGAAGCCGATTCCGCGGGAGACGAGCGCCGCGTACGCCGCATTTTGCGCGTATCGCTCACGCTTTCGATGGGGCTGGGCCTGTCGTTTATGACCGCCTCCCTGTTTTTGTCGCGCTGGCTGACGGACAAGTTGTTTACGGACGAGCGCGTATATATGACGTTTCTCGCCATGAGTCCGATTCTCGTGCTGGTCTCGGTCTCGGCCGTGTACAGGGGGTATTTCCAAGGCCGCCGGAACATGATTCCGACAGCCGTCTCGCAGTTGACCGAGACCGTCTTCCGAATCGGCGGCCAACTGATTCTGGCTTCCGCGCTGCTCCCTTACGGTGTCGAATACGCCGCCGCGGGCGCGATGGCCGGCGTTGTGATCGGCGAGATCGGGGGCATGCTGGCGCTGCTGCGCTCCTACGCGAGAACAAAAGCCGCATACGCCGCCTTGCCGGCATCGCAACGCGCGGACGGCGAAGAAAGCGGGCACGCCGGCACCGCTCCGGCGGTAAAAGAACCGTCCCGGACCGAATCGGTCTGGAGCCGCCTGATCCGGATCGCCCTGCCCGTCACCGGCGGCAGAATAGCCGGGTCCGCCTCGTATTTCCTGGAATCGATCGCGATCGTGCAATCGCTGGCCATCGCGGGAGTCGCCACGTCGGCCGCGACCGCCCAGTACGGCATGCTGCAGGGGATGGTGATCCCGCTTCTGCTGATGCCGACCGCCTTGACCTATTCGCTCTCCGTGTCGCTCGTCCCTTCGCTGTCCGAAGCCGCCGCCCGCGGAGACATGCGCACCATCCACAAACGTCTGCATCAATCGATGCGGCTCGCGCTTGTGTCCGGAGCTCCGTTCGCCGTTATTCTGTTTGTGCTGGCCGAGCCTCTGTGCTACTTTCTGTATCAAAACGCCGATGCGGGCCACATGCTGCGCATGATGTCGCCTGTCGCCCTGCTCCTTTATCTGCAAAGTCCGCTGCAGGCCGCGCTGCAGGCGCTCGACCGTCCCGGGACGGCCTTGATCAACACGCTGATCGGCGCCGTCGTCAAGCTGGCGTTGATCTACGAGCTCGCGTCCCGGCCGGATTGGGGCATCTACGGCGCCATTACCGCGATCTGCGTCAACATCGCCTTCGTTACGCTGCTGCACTGGGGGAGCGTCGCAAGGCTGCTCCGCTTCTCCTTGCCGCCTTCCGACTTCTTTAAGGTCGGTGCCGGCATGGCGCTGATGGCCGGAGCGGTCGCCGTCGTCATGGGCGAGCCGTGGACGCACAGTCCCGCGCTCCGGTTCGCGGCCGCCTGCGCCGCCGGAGCCGCCGTCTATCTATTCTGCCTCTTCGCGCTAAAACTTGTCGACCGCGAGGACTTTATCCGCATCCCGTGGCTGGGCCCGAAGCTGCAACGCTGGCTGTAACCCCATGCCGCGTCAAAAAATAAAGCGCGAACAGCCGGGCACCCGGCCGCCGCGCCTTTATTTTTTGAGGCTGACGTACAGTTTTCCGTTATGGTCCAGACTGCACAAAAACACATCTTTGAAATCCCGGACGCCTTGCTTTCGCAGCTCGTTTTTCAGCCAAAAACGGGTTTGTCCGACCATCTCCAGGTTTTGGTCCTGCACCTTGCCGTCCATAATAAGCGGAATCGGCAACGGTTTATAACGAATATTGGCTTCTTCCTTCTGCTTCTCGATCACGGTCAGCTTGCCCGACGTTTCCAACAGCGCGAACTCCACATCGGACAGGTTATACGTTTTATTTTCCCTCAGTTGCAAGATCAGATCGTCCAGGTTGTACCGCTGGCGTTTCATCTCTTCCCGGTCGATGTTGCCGTTCTTGATCAGCACGCTGGGCTCTCCGTCGAGCCGCAGCCGCAGCTTGCGGCTCTTCAACGTCAGCCAGGCGATCAAAAGCTGAAGCCCGACGAGGGTCGTCATCGGCAGCAAACCGTTAACCCAAGGCCGTTCGATATCCTCCAGCACGAATACGGCGATCTCCGCAATCATGATCGAGATGACAAGATCGAACAGCGACAGCTTGCCGATCTCCCGCTTCCCCATAATCCGCATCGTCAAAAATACCGCAACGTACATGGCTACTGTCCGTCCGAATAAAATCAACGCTTCCGTCATGGGCTCATCTCCCTTGCCCCTATTGTAGCCGGAGGGAGAACGGCCGATTCGATCGTTTCCGTCATCAAATGTTGGCAACGCCCCGGCGATGGCGTCCAAAAGCCGTTATACACTTGTACTAACCTTCCGAACAAGCCCATATACATGTCAATAAATCGATAGGCTTTATAAGGAGGTTGGGACGATGGCAGCACCTGCAGACACAAACTCTTCCTGGTTCCCTCTGCTGGCCGGTTCGGGATACGCCTTGCTTACACTGTGCGCCACGGCCGTAACGGCATCGCTGCTGCTTGCCTTTACGGGGTTTCAGGAGGAATCGTTGGACCGCTGGATGTATACCCTCCACGCCCTCTCGGCTTTGTTCGGAGGTTTCTCCGCAAGCCGTCGGTCCGGCAGCAAAGGATGGTATTTCGGCGGCCTGACGGGAATATTGTACGCCTTTATCGTATTGCTCACGGGATTTTTGGCTCTCGACGCCTCATTCGGCTCCCATACCGCCATCGTAGCCGCGGTTGCCGCCTGTTCCGGGGCGGCGGGAGGCGTTGTCGGCGTCAACCTTTCCAAAAAATAACCATTTTAGGCTGCGTTATCTTCCCTCTCGACCGCACCTGTGATATAATGCATCAGTTGATCCATACAGAGAGAGGAGGATTCCCATGGTTTTCACCGGGATGTTGTCGAGTTCGGTCTGGACGGCAGTAACCGTCGCCGCCATCCTATGGATAAGCCTCCGCCGCCAGCCGCTTGCGGTTGCTTACGACTTCGGCAAGCATCTGATAACTTCCCGTTCTTATTTAATGCATTTTCTGGCGATGCTCGGCATACTCGCCTTCAACAAGATAGAAGTGACGCTTGAGAACAGCATGGAGCATACGCCCGATTTCACGCCCTATATATACAAGCTCGAAGGCGGCTTTGTGGCGGCTTTGCAGGATTTGTTCCATCAAAATTGGCTGACGCCCGTGCTTGCGTTTTTTTACGTCGTCGTGTTTCAGGTTATGCTGGTCGGCTCGATCGGCGTCTATACTTTCGGCAGAGAGCTTCATCTGTACCGAGCCGTCTGCTACGCCATCATGATGAACTACATGATTGCAATTCCGTTTTATTTGTTTCTGCCGGTGACGGAGGTTCATGCGTTCTCGCCGGATGTGAAATTTTACATGCTGGACGCGTTCCCGACGTTCGAGACGACATACCGCAACCTGTCCGACTTGGACAACTGTTTCCCGAGCCTGCATACGTCGATTTCGGTGACGTTGTCGATCATCGCGTTCCAGAGCCGCAATGCGTTTTTCCGCCTGTTCGTGCCCGTCAGCGCCGTGATCGTGATCTTCTCGATCTTCTATCTCGGCATCCACTGGCTGACGGATATGCTCGGCGGCCTGCTGCTGGGTTGGTTCTCGGCCCGGTCCGGCTTGCGCCTGGCCGTCGGCCAACCTATATTCGGCGGCGCGGCGGCTTTCGGCGGCAAAAAACAAGTGCTGCGCGAACGGCCGTAACTTCAAAAAAAGCCTCGATTCTTCCCTGAAGGAAGATCGAGGCTTTTGCTTTCATCATTAATCAGCGGACGGCGAAGAGCTCGATACGGTGTTGATGGCGGAACGGTCGAACGTCAGCTTCGTCACGTCGTTGACGCGCAGGACGACCGTATCGTCCGTAAGCTCCATAATCGTTCCGTGCAGCCCTCCGATCGTTACGACTTTGTCGCCTTTTTTCAGTTGGCTCAGCATGAGGTTGCGGGCTTTTTGCCGCTTCTGCTGAGGACGGATCAGGAAGAAGTAGAATACGGCAATCATAATGACAAACGGAGCCAAGGATACTAACGTTCCCATTCCTCCGGTGCCTGCCCCGGCTTCAAACAACATGATCAACCAGCCCTTTCCGAATTTAATTTGATTAATGTTTAGAACCCGCGTTCGTTGTCGAACAGCCCGTACTCCGCAAAAAATTGATCCCGGAAATCGAGCAGCCGGTCCTCCATAATCGCCTGGCGCACCTGCCTCATCAGTTCGAGCAGGAAATGCAGGTTGTGATACGTCGTCAACCGGATGCCGAACACTTCGTCCGCCTTGATCAGATGGCGGATATACGCACGCGAGTAGTTGCGGCACGTATAACACGAGCATTTCGGATCCAGCGGCCCGAAGTCCCGGGCATACTTGGCGTTGCGCACGACCAGTCTTCCTTCGCTTGTCATGCAGGTGCCGTTGCGCGCAATCCGCGTCGGCAGCACGCAATCGAACATGTCGATGCCGCGAATCGCCCCTTCGACAAGCGCATCCGGAGAGCCCACGCCCATCAAGTATCGCGGCTTGTCCGACGGGAGCAGCGGAACGGTGACGTCCAGCATCTCGTACATGACCGGCTTCGGTTCCCCGACGCTTAATCCCCCAATAGCATACCCCGGGAAATCCATGGAAGTCAACTGCCGCACGCTCTCCTTGCGCAAATCGGCGAACATGCCTCCCTGCACGATCGCAAACAGCGCCTGATCGTGCGGTCTGGCGTGCGCTTTCAAGCATCGTTCCGCCCAGCGCGTCGTCCGCTCCAGCGAGTTTTTCACGTATTCGTAATCGGCATCGGGCGGCGGGCATTCGTCGAATGCCATCATAATGTCCGAGCCCAACGCGTTTTGCACCTCGGTCGCCTTCTCGGGACTTAAAAACAATTTGTCCCCGTTGAGATGCGAGCGGAATTCGACGCCGTCTTCGCTGATTTTCCGCATGTTGCTCAGGCTGAATACCTGGAATCCGCCGGAGTCCGTCAAGATGGGGCGGTCCCAGTTCATAAATTTGTGCAATCCGCCCGCTTCCCGGATCAGTTCGTGCCCCGGACGCAGGAACAGATGATACGTGTTGCTCAAAATAATATGCGCATCCATTTGCTTTAGCTCTTCCGGCGACATCGTCTTGACGGTGGCCTGCGTGCCGACCGGCATAAAGGCGGGCGTCTCGATGATGCCGTGAGGCGTATGCACGCGTCCGAGTCTGGCGCCGGACTGCTTGCAGGTTTTGATATGTTCGTATGTGACCGCTGCCAACGGCGCACCTCCTGAATCCGCTCTAGTAAATAAACATGGCGTCGCCGAAGCTGAAAAAACGATAACGCCGCTCGACGGCTTGCCGGTATGCCTCCATCACCGCATCGCGGCCGGCCAGCGCGCTGACCAGCATAACCAACGTCGATTTGGGCAGATGGAAGTTCGTCAGCAAGGCGTCAACCATCCGGAACGTATAACCGGGGTATATAAAAATGTCCGTCCAACCGGAGCTGCTCACCATTTGGCCGGCCGGCGCTCCCGCCGATTCCGAGGCCAATGCCGCCGATTCGAGCGTGCGGGCCGATGTGGTGCCCACCGCCACGATTCTGCCGCCGGCCGCTTTCGTCCGGTTGATCAGATCGGCCGTCTCTTGCGGCAGCACGTAATACTCCGCGTGCATCTTGTGGTCCTCCACCCGATCCGCGCTTACCGGGCGGAACGTGCCCAGACCGACATGCAACGTCACGAAGCCGATCGATACGCCCGCTTCCTGCAGCTCGGCAAGAAACGACTCGGTGAAGTGCAGCCCGGCCGTCGGCGCGGCCGCCGACCCGGCCTCTCTCGCATACACCGTCTGATAGCGGTCCCGTTCGTCCAGCCGCTCCCGAATATACGGAGGCAGCGGCATTTGTCCGAGACGATCGAGCAATTCGAGAAACACGCCTTCGTAAGAGAAACGGACGATCCGCTCGCCCATCTCCCCTTCTTCCTCGACGACCGCGGTTAGCAGAGGGCCGCCGGGGGATTCTTCTTCCCCGACGAAATGAACTGCAGAGCCTTTTTTCAGCCGTTTTGCCGGCTTCGCCAGCGTCTGCCAACGGTCGTCCCCCAGCGATTTCAGAAGCAGCAGTTCCACCTGCGCCCCCGTGTCCGGCTTTACGCCGAACAGCCGGGCGGGAATAACCCGTGTATCGTTCAGAATCAATGCGTCTCCCGGACGCAGAAATTGGCCGAGTTGACGGAATTGCGTATGCGTAATCGCACCGGTCCGTTTATCCAACGCCAGCAGCCTCGAACCGGTCCGATCCGGCAGCGGCGTCTGGGCGATGAGCTCCTCGGGAAGTTCAAAGTCAAACCATTGTACGTCCATCAGTTTCCGTCCTTCACGAGTGTAACGCCTTGATAGTAGTATCCCAGTATTTCTTTATAGCCATACCCTTCTTCGGCCAGTCCTTTGGCTCCCCATTGGGACATGCCCAATCCGTGGCCGTTGCCCAAGCCGGTAAACAGATACGCCGCTTCTTTGGTGCCGACCCGAAGGCTCCGGCCGTCCGTCACGAACCGCGACGGCGCGGTCAGCTCGGTTGTGACGCCGTCCGCTCCCACCGCGTATACTTTTTCCGACGGGCTGCCGTATAAATCCCGCGAACGGCCGTCAGCCCCCAGTACCCGATACCGGCCCGTTTCTTCGATCGCGAACCGGGTGCTCGGCAGTCCGAGGAACACCGTGCGGAAGCCGTCCGGATAGCTGATATCGACGATCGGCTTGCCGTTGGCCTCCACCTCGGTCACGCGGCCGGACGGCCCCGTTCCCGTTACCTTGAGCGATTGCAGCGGGGCTCCGCCAAGCGTTTTGGGCAGCTTGGCCGCCAACTCGCCGGGCGTATACGGTCCCCGCATCCACGAATAGTCGTTGGATTCCGTCGCTTCTGCAATCTTGACGACCTTCCAGCTCGGATCGAGCGTGCCGATGGGCGCCGCGTAGACATTCGAAGTGGAAGGAATCGGGCGGATATTGATGCCGTCCGTATTGCCTTTGAGCAGAGGCAGTCCCGACGGCGTCCTCGCCCCCGTGTCATCGAGCAGATCCGACCGGATATAGCCGGTCCTGGCGTCGGGCAGCAGCACCCGATACCAGATCGGCTTGCCTTCGGCCGCGATTTGATCGGGACTGGCGGCCACCTTTACGAAGGATACCGGATTGCCCCAGACTTCCGAAGGATCGGCCGTCATTCCGCCCGCGTTGGAGCTGAAGAAGGGCAGGAACACTTTCCCGTTCTCCAGCAGGATTTCGCCCCGGGTCGCTTCCACTGCCGCGACGATTGCCGGCTTCTCCTGATCCATACCGTAATAAGCCTGATCGAAGGTGCTGTCGGAGACGTGGGCGATCTTGTAGCGCAGCCCGTTCCCGAGCGCATACGTTCGGGCGGCGACCGCTTGCGCCTTAAGCGCCTCCGCCGGCCAGGAGGCGCTCATCTCCGTCCCGACGACAGAATACAGATACTGCTCGAATGGGACCTCGTTGATCAGCGCCAACCGGTTATTGTACACGCTCCACTCCAATTTTCCCCGATACTGGCGGTTTTTCTCCGCGACCCGCAGCCCGTCCTCCGGCGCGGTTACCGAGAAGCTTCGCCCGTCCGCGGCGATGTCGAACGATTTGCCCGAGGCGCCGCCGCTCAGCCTTACATCCCGTATGACGAGATACGGCGCGCCCTTCCCCGTATACGCGGCGGCCAAGGATACGCCCGGCGCCTGCTTCAACACGGCGGCTTTTAGAGCATCCGCTTCCGCCTGGCTAACCGCATCGCCGATCCATACCTCGTAAGACGGCTGGCCGCCATCCGCCACCGTAACCCCGATCGCCGACGCAACGCCTTTTGCGGCCAGGCTTGCCGCCTGCTTGACCGCTTCCGCTTCGGAAGCGTAAGCGCCGGTGCTCCAGCGGATCGTGCCGAGCACCTTCGGGCTTCCGCCTTGAACCGCGCCTTTGAGCGCGTCCCGTTTGGCTTCCGCCTCTTCCAATGAAGCGTACGGGCCTATCACGACTTGATAGACGTCCTTGCCCGATACCTTCTGCTTGCGGATGACCGGCTTGTCGGCGCTCACGGCACCGGCGGCGCGGTCGGCCGCCGCGGCGTCGCTCGTCTCCAGCAGTTGAACCCGATAGCCGTCATAAGACAGCAGAGCGCCGACGCCGGGCGTGACGGATGTCAGCGGAGCGGCCGCTCCGGATAGGCCGATCGTCAAGCCTTTCGGATGGGAGACTGTCGCATACGGAACCGTCGATTTAAACGCCAAATCCGATTGCATATAGAGCGCGACCCGGATCGTATCGATCGTATGCTGGCCCGCGGCTGCGGCGACGGGAACGTGCCGTTCCAGACCCGCGCCCGATGCGATCAGCAGCAAGCTTGCGAGCGCGGCGACGCCGGCTTTGCGCACGGCGGAAAGGCGCGTTTTTTTTGTTCGTGCCATCCTGAGTCTCCTCTCACTTCGGTTCCGGCGGCTCGATGCCGAAGTGGCGGTAAGCGAGCCGAGTCGCCACCCTGCCACGGGGCGTCCGCTGGAGAAATCCGATTTGCATCAAATAAGGCTCGTAGACGTCCTCGATCGTCTGGCTTTCTTCCCCGATCGTTGCCGCAACCGTATCGAGGCCGACCGGTCCTCCCTGGAACAGCGTCATGATCGCTTCCATCAATTTGCGGTCGATATGGTCGAGGCCCAGCGGGTCGACCTGAATCTGTTCCAGCGCGCGGCGTGCGATCTCCTCGGTGATCACGCCGTCGCCGACGACCTGCGCGAAGTCCCGAACCCGCTTCAGCAGCCGGTTTGCGATACGCGGCGTTCCCCTGGACCTTCTGCCGATCTCGTAAGAGGCTTCGCCGACGATGCGAACCTGCAAAATATCGGCGGCCCGGTTCACGATATACGCGAGCTCTTCCACGGAATAAAATTCAAGCCGGCTGACTACCCCGAAACGGTCCCTTAACGGCGCCGACAGCAATCCCGCGCGCGTTGTCGCCCCGACCAGCGTGAACGGAGGCAAGTCCAGCCGCACCGATCTGGCGCTGGGACCCTTTCCGATCATGATGTCGAGAGCAAAGTCTTCCATCGCCGGATACAGGACCTCTTCGACCGACCGGTTCAGACGGTGAATTTCGTCGACGAACAGCACGTCTCCCGCCTGCAGATTGGTCAAGATCGCCGCGAGATCGCCAGGGCGCTCGATGGCTGGCCCGCTCGTCGTCCGGATGTTCACGCCGAGCTCGTTCGCGATAATGTTCGACAAGGTCGTTTTTCCGAGTCCCGGCGGCCCGTACAGCAAGACGTGATCCAACGCTTCCTTCCGCTGCTTGGCCGCCTCGATATAGATCTTTAAATTTTCTTTCGCCTTCGTCTGGCCGATGATCTCATTCAAATAACGCGGCCGGAGACTCAGCTCCGTAGCCGCATCGTCCATCATCAACTGCGCCGAAATAATCCGGTCGTCGCTGCTGTTACCGAAACCCATGCGGCTCACCCTTTATACAGCGCTTGAAGAGCGCGTTTCATCCATGCCTCCACATCGTCGGAAGGCTGCATCGTATCTTTGATTCGGGCATAAGCCCGGTCCGCTTCCGCTCCCGTGTACCCGAGCGAGATAAGCGCCTCGCGCACTTCCGCCCAAGGCCCGCCGTCCCCGGGGCACGCCGTTCCGCCCGCCGCCGGGGTTTGGGCGGCAAGCCAGTCTTCGCCGGACATGGCCAGACCCGCGGGAAGCGCTTTGCCGAGCTTGTCCTTGAGATCGAGTATCATGCGTTGGGCCGTTTTTTTGCCGATGCCCGGTAGCTTCGTCAAAAACGCCACATCCTCCTGGCCGATCGCCAGCATCACCCGCTCCGGCGAACCCGCCCCGGCCAACGCGGCCAGCGCGACCTTCGGACCGATGCCGGAAACCTCCAGCAATAGCCGGAATAACGCCTGTTCGCTCCGGGTGGCAAAGCCGAACAACTGAATCGCATCCTCGCGGACATGATGATGAACATAGACCGTCGTTTCTCCGCCGGAACCGTTTTGCAGCGCATACGGATTCGCGCAGAAAACCCGATAGCCTACTCCGCCCACGTCAATAACGGCGTATTCCGGTTCGATATGTACAACCGATCCGCGCAAAAAATCGATCATCGTCTCGATCCTTCCTTCGATTTTTCCATCCAGGATGCCGAATGCGCATGACAAATCGCCACCGCCAGCGCATCCGCCACATCGTCGGGCTTCGGGACCTCCTTCAGACCCAGAAGCATCCGCACCATCTCTTGCACCTGATGCTTCTCGGCCTTGCCGTAGCCGACTACCGCCTGCTTCACCTGCAGCGGGGTATATTCGAAGATTTCAATATTTCGTTGCACCGCCGCGAGAATCAATACCCCTCTCGCTTGTCCGACCGTAAACGCGGTCGTAACGTTCCGGTTGAAAAACAGCTTCTCGATCCCCAACGCCTCCGGCTTGTATTTGTCCATAAGCTGGCAAGCGGCGTCGTAAACTTGCTTCAGCCTGACTCCGGGATCGGTCCCCGCTTCCGTCCGGATGCACCCGTATTGCACCGGCGTCTGCTTGGAACCCTGTTTATCGACAAATCCAAACCCGACAATCGCGATGCCGGGGTCTATGCCCATAATCCGCATCGCCCGATCTCTCCCATAATAGCGAACATACGTGTGTCTTCCTCATTATAGCAGATTGCTAGGCGGATACGCCACAATGGAGGGGACGCGGATTTCGCCGGAAGCCGGAGCGTTCCGCGGTCGCGGCAATTTGCCGGTATCCCTGATGCGGGGGCGAGGGGCGAATGCCTGATTTGCTGGTTCGATGGTAGCTGGTTCGATGGCAGGCGCTGTTAGGCTGGTTCGCTGGTAGGCGCTGGCAGGTAGGTTGTTTACTGCTTTCTGTTAGTTGCTGATCGGCTACTGGTTGTCGGCTGACAGAGGCTGCTGGTCGGCTGGCAAGCGCAGGAGAATTATGCTCGGTTTTGTTCCCTTTGCGTGGATATCCCGAAGACTCAGGCGATAACGACTCTATGATTTCGTTATCTTTATATCGGATATAACGCTTATCGGGCAACGGTTATTGGCAAGCCAGTAAGCCGAGGCGGATATTTATTTTTTAAAGCGGCGGAAAAAAATCACTTGAAATGCGAACGTATGATCGCTATAATAAAAATAAGAACGTTTGTTCCCTTTTAAATGGCAGAACACCCGCACAGCGCACACAGGAGCGTGTTGTTCGTGTTTGAACAGGTTCATTCACTGGCTGAGTTCGCGTCGTTCTGCGAATGCGAGAGCCGCTGCGCCGATGCCTTGTTTCGTTTCAAGTGGCCGGACGGCTATCGTTGTCCGAATTGTTCCCATCACGAGTATTATGAGATAACCACGCGCCGATTGCCTCTGTACGAATGCCGGCGATGCCGCTGTCAAACCTCGTTGACGACCGGAACCATTATGGAAGGCAGCCGCACTCCCCTGCGCAAATGGTTTATCGCGATGTTTCTGTTTCTGTGTCCGGGCGGCGTCTCCGCCGTGCGTCTGGCTGACACGATCAAAGTTACGTATAAAACCGCTTGGCACATGCTGCACAAAATTCGCCACGCCGCCACTTTGGCCGACGACGGTCATCAGCTATCCGGTTTGGTGCGTATATGCGGAGGAATGTACGGAACCAATTACCGGCGCTATACCGTCCACCATCCCGAAGAAACCCCGGTTCTGGTCGGTTGTTCCGAACAAAAAAGCGGCGATCCCTCCTATTTAAAAATCAAGCTGGTTCCCTCTGCGCACGTCGCACGCGGCTATCGGGTCAAACCGTCCGGGGTCATCCGTTTTATTGTGGACCATGTTCATCTGTGTTCGTCCATCGACTGCACAACCTTGTCCTACGCGCGAAATCCCCAGTTTGCCGACTTGAAGCGTCTCCTGAGGGAAGCTCGCGACACTCTCTGCCATACGTACGGCGGCCTGAGACGAAAGCATCTTCAAGCGTATTTGAATGAATTTGCTTGCCGTTTTAATATAAACGGACGCGGCGATTCGCCCTTCACCGTGCTCGCGACTTACTGCGCCAGGGCTTATCCCCTCACCTATGCTCGATTAATTGCCAGGAACGATGCCGTTCTTACCGGGCATTTTTTAACCGTCGCAGCCTGACATTAGATCCCGATCCCTCGTCGCGAATTATTCGGACTGTTGTGTTCGGCACTCGACCGTTCTTTTCCTGAGCGGATGGGATAACGCTGCAAAGAGACGAAAAAAAGATGTTCCGCTCCTCTGGTTGGATGGCGGCGCTCGACAAAAAGAGCCCTGTCCGAAAACGGACACAGGCTCCGTTTACCGAAACTTCAGCTCCCGCTAAGCTTCGAAACTTTTTTGGCGTCATCCACCGCAAAATCGTTAAACGTGGACAAGACGCTGTTGTATTGGGCGAGATCCTCCACCCGAATTCCCTTGCGCAATTCCTGGATCGCCTCCGGCGGCAAACTGGACTCCATATGCTCAACGTTCAGTTGAAAAAAGGTCCGGAGAACTTTTTCATTCTCAGGAGGTCCTTCGTACAAGTTTAAATGGCCTGTATCGTCCATTCCGAAGTAAGCCGTTGCTTTGCAGGCTGGAGATAAATCTTCGATGGTTTCCGCTATTCGGACTTTAGCGTCTCCGGTTATGGTTAGCTCCCAGTCCGGATGATCGTCAAGAAGCTGCTGAAGCTCTCTCGCCGTTTTTTGGCCCAAAGAAATCGATTCCGTACCGCATATATACTGCTTGACCATTTCGGATTCGTACTTGCCGCCTGCCGACCGAATCCGGTCTATCGCGTGCTTATTCGCTTCTTGTCTGAGCTTGTCCAACGCTGATTCTTGAGCAGGCGCGTTTTGCCAAACCGGCATATCCTTTAAAGGCTTTTCCGAGCGGGCGCGAGAAACTTCCAGCATCAACAGCGCCGATGCCGAAACCGTCGCAGCCACTATCGCTAGACCGATCCAACGACGACGCAGGCGCAACCGTTTTTTTAGCTGTTTCCAAATTCGGTTAATCATCACGATCCCCCCATCGCTGTTTTTTCTAGGTTTTCCAGCGATTCCGACGAATATTCCAACGCAAAAGCCGTCAGCGCCCGAACCGAAATCAGGCGTCATGACGGCTTTCCCTCAACTGTCTTCAGTCTCTTGATCTTATACGTTGATCCACGGGCGATTGTGGCTGGAACGCGAAGATGAGCGCGACTGGGATTGCGGCGATTTTCGCGGTTTCCGGCTGACCGCCGATTTTTTGGAGGAGGAAGCGATATGAGCTTTGCCTTCATCCTCGTCGGCATCGGTTATCGAAGATCCCGGTGCATCCAAATAGGATACGTCGGCGTAGGGGAGGTCATCCCGGTAACCTCCGCCGCATCCGCAATCCGGGCCATAGCCATAAGAATAAACCGGTCCATAGGGGTAGATGTGGCCGCCATAGCCGTAGGAATATGCTCCGTGGCCATAGGGCATAATGGGAAATTCCCCTTTTTCCATCGACTTTTCTTTTGTCGTCGCTTGAGCAGGCAACACGCCCGCGTTCGGGCCTGCCGAATACGGCTGCACATTCGCTTGCGGACCCACGTTCATCGGCTCCATGCCCAGGTTCGGGCCCACGTTCATCGGCTCCATGCCCAGATTCGGGCCCACGTTCATCGGCTGTACGCCCACGTTCGGGCCCACGTTCATCGGCTGTACGCCCATGTTCGGGCCCACGTTCATCGGCTGTACGCCCATGTTCGGGCCCACGTTCATCGGCTCCATGCCCATGTTCGGGCCCACGTTCATCGGGTAGGCGCCGGCCGGGATTGCTTGCGTATTGTACTGCGCAAAAGGGGAAACGGATTTCTGATCCCACCCGCCATAGGGCAACGCGCTCGGATTCGCTCCGGTCGCGTAAGGGTTCATCCATGTGTCGGAAGGGAAGACGTTCGGGCCGACGTTAGACGCGGACAACGGTGCGAAGGTCTTCTCCGACTTGCCGGATGGGGCTGCGAAGGGTGAAATATTGGCGCCAAAGCCCAACGGATGCAGGTTTGGCGCGCTTTGAGCCTGCAGATTCGGCATGCTTTGTGCCTGCAGATTCGGCATGCTTTGTGCCTGCAAGTTCGGCATGCTTTGTGCTTGCAGATTCGGCGCGCTCTGAGCTTGAAGGTTTGCGGCGAAAGGGGAAACGGAGCTGGCGTTCGGCTTATGGGTCGGTTCGATTGCGGCGGCTTGCGTCAGCTTTTTGGGTTGTTCGCTCGCGGCGGCCTGCGATTCTTTTTTCTTGGCCGCTTCCTGCTTGACTTCCGGCTTCGAGACGAATTGCGGTTGAACGTTTGAAGGCTGTTGAACCGACGGCATCAGGTTCGGATTGGCGCCGACGTTCGCGCTGAAGATCATGCTTGCTTCCGGGCCCACATTTTGATTCGGGTTCGCCGCCGTGGCGCCGACGTTATGTTCATTCGCTTGAGGCAGCATCGGATTAAACGAATTCGGGATGCCCACGTTCGAATCGGCATGCCCCGCGCCCGACGACGTTCCCCAAACGGCTTGAGATGCCGTCGTTCCCGAGTGGGTATGCCCCACCGCGGGAATAAACACCGTGTCCCCCGTCAGCAAAATGTTCGGGTTTTTCAGATGGGGGTTCGCGGCGATGATGGCGTCCAGCGGGACGTTCCACTGCTTCGCGAGCTTCCACAACGTGTCGTCTTGCACGGCTTTATGGACGTGCTGCACCGGACCTACCGGCTGGGCCACAGGTTTCGCGGGGCTCGGAATTTTAACCTTCTGGCCGACATCGACCTTATCCGGGTCTTTGATTTGCGGGTTGGCCGCAATCAGCTTTGCCAGCTCGAGCCCATACTTTTTGGCCAGCAAATAAAGCGTTTCGCCCGCTTTGACAATGTGAATTTTCACTTGCTGAATGACCTCCTTCGGGGCGGGATCGCCGCGCCTCATATGCCTCTGGGCATAAGAACAGTACAGTTTATGCGCGGTGTTAGGCTTTTGACCATCCCGAACCCGAAAAAATCATTCGTTTGCTTATTCTCCCGTTTGTTTCGTCAGCACGTCCGGCTTGGTCGCCATCAACCGATCGCGTCCGAACGAGCCGGCCAGAAAAACGGTTGTCAATATCGCCAGCGACAAGCATCCGAACAGCAGTCCCATCCGCGGCAGGCCGATCGTGTCAAGGAAAAACCCGGTCATCAGTAGCACAATCTGGAACAGCACGCGGTCGAACATATTGCGGAACGAAAAAAATCGGCCGTGATATTCGGCAGGAACCTTCGTCTGAAACAACGTCGCCGCAATCGGGAAAAAGACGCCCGCCGCAAAACCGAACAACGCGAAGGTAACGAACGGAATCCCGGGTATTGCCGCCCAATGCAGCGTAAACAAGGAGGCGGTCATGATTGCCGCCATCGGCAGCAGCAGGCGGCCCGGCTTGCCCTTCGTCAGGCGTTTGGCCGCAAACGCCCCCAGAATAAACGATACGCCTTCCGCCGTATAAAACCACCCCTTCATCTCCGGAGCGCCCTGAAGTTCGCTGATCTCGATGACAAGCAGATTAAAGCCGCCGATCAGCAGAGTCGGCACAACCGTCAGCACCAGCAACGGTACGATCGAAGGCCATTCTCTCAGGCGGCGCAGCAAGGAGCGGAAGGAATCGTCGCCGGCCGACCCATCCGCCTTCCGGCCGGAAACCGTTGCCGAAGCGATCTGGGCGCTTGCATCCGGAGCCTCGGCCCCGCGCTTCGCCGAAGACGGTCCGGTCCCGTCCAATCGCAGAAGCGCCGTAGCGGCGAGAAGCGCCACATAAGCCGCCATCGACGATAGGTACAAGCCCCGCAAGCTGAGAAAGGTCAGCAAGATGCCTGCCAGTCCCGTACCCGCAATTCGCGCGACGGTCGTTACGTTCATGAACACTCCGTTAAGCGCCAGCAGTTTGTCGCCGGCGACGATCGCCGGCAGCACGGCTTGCAGCGTCGGAAAATAAAACGCTCCCGACACCTGCAAAACGACCAGCGACACAAGCATCCAGCCCACCGAGTCGAAGGCTAGCGCCGCAAACATCGCGCAGACACTGAGAATGCGGCCGACGCCGGCTCCCAGCAAAATGCTTTTTTTGCCGCTGCGGTCGATCAAGCGCCCGGCATACGGTCCGACCAGCACGCTGGACAGCAGTCCCGCGAACAATAACAGCGATTTAAGAAAATCGGACGGCACAAGCCGCTGCATAAATTCCAGATTGGCGACGATCGCGGTCCACAGGCCGATGCCTGCCACGAACTCGCCTGTCAACACAATCCATACATTCCGATTGCTCCACATCATAAAATCCCCCGGCATGAGCGAAGTTTTCCAAAAATGTGATCGTTTCCTTGCGTATTTAGCTAGAATAGCACAGATCGGCCGTTTTCGGAACCGGCCAAAACCGTTTAAACGAAAATGCCGTTTTCCATGCCCGCCCTGGGCCGGAAAACGGCATATGCAAGATTCAATAGGATTCCCCGTCATAACCGTAGCTCGGGTAGCTTCCAAGGATGCGCACCTGCGCCCCGATCGCGGAAATCTCCTCCAGAGCGGAACGCAGCAGCACATTATCGAGCGACATGACGATGTCCGTGTAGAAATAATAGGTGCCCAATTTTTTCTTTGTCGGACGCGATTCGATCCTGGACAGATTGATTCGCCGCCAGGCGAACGCGCTCAGCACCTGATGCAGCGCGCCGGGGTAATCTTCCGGCAGCGTAATGAGAATCGTCGTCTTGTACACGGCGCCGTCGCGGACAGGCAGCGGCTCCTTCCCGATCAAAGTGAATCGGGTATAGTTGTTGTCGTGATCGGTAATGTTCTCCGCCAGCAGATCGAGCCCGTACCGTTCCGCCGCCAGTCTGGTGCCGATCGCCGCGATCGTCCGGTCGCCGCGTTCCTTCACCAGCCGTACGCCTTCGGCCGTGCTGTTAACCGGCTCGAATTCGACCTCCGGGTCCAGCATGCCGGTAATAAAGCTGCGGCACTGGGCCGTGGCGACCGGAATGGAGACGACCCGGCGAATATGGGACAATCCGGCGTCCGACTTATCCGAATTGGCGTACCCGATCAAATTTTGCACGGACGGATAGATCCACTCCGCTTGAATCGGCTGATCGGCCGCGTTGACGAGCAGATCGACGTGAGCGTTGACGGAGCCGTCGATCGTATTCTCGATCGGCACGACGCCGTAATCCGCGCGGCCGTCCGACGTGGCCCGGATGACATCCGCCATAAACCGGAACGGAATAAACTCGCAGTCGACGCCGGCGAAAAAATACCGGGCCGATTCCTCCGATACCGTTCCCTCAGGCCCGAGATAGGCGACCTTGATCAAGCGCGGACACCTCCTTTGCTGCGTCTCGTCACCAATTCCTCGAAGGGACGCGAAGCATCAGCCGTCTCGCCGCTTAGCACAACGGCGCCGTCCGCTTCCGGCGACAGCCACATCGTATCGGCCTCGACTCCTTCGCGCCTGAGCGTGTCGATCAGGAACGACTCCAGCTCCTCCTTGCGCGGGCTGTCCCGTTCGACCAGAACGAGCAGGGTCGGACCCGCGCCGCTCAGCGCGACGCCGACCGCGCCGTGATCCGCCGCTTCCGCCAGCACCCGCTCCATCCCGGGGATCAGCGCCGCGCGATACGGCTGATGCAGGGCATCCTTCATCGCTTTGCCGATCAGGTCGAGCCGCCCTTGGCAAAAAGCGGCCACCAGCAGCGAAGAGTGGCCGACGTTAAAGACGGCGTCACGCATCGGGACCTGCTTGGGCAACGCATGCCGGGCCTTCTCCGTCGACAGTTGAAACCGCGGGATCGCCACCAGCGCCTGGAGGCGGGGATCGGCCGGAATTTTCACGTATTCGGCCCGCTCTCCGTCCCAGAACGCCGCAACGATCCCGCCGAACAGCGCCGCGCCGACGTTGTCGGGATGCCCTTCCTCGGCCGTCGCCATCTGGAACAGCTCGTCGTCGGACAGCGGCGATCCGATCAGCGCGTTGGCGGCCACCAGCGCGCCGACAATGGCTGACGCGCTGCTGCCGAGCCCGCGCGTCAGCGGGATGTCGCTGGCGATGTTGATCGCGAGCTCCGGACATTCGATACCGGCCCGGCGGAACACGCGTTGGGCGATTTCATAGACGAGATTGCTTTTGTCCGTCGGCACCCCGTCCAGATTGTCGCCGTGAAGCCTGACGACGCTCTCTCCCGAGACCGCCGTCAGCTCGACGTACGCGTACAGGTTCAGCGCCATGCCGAGAGCGTCGAATCCCGGCCCGAGATTCGCCGTACTGGCCGGAACCCTGACCCGGACGCGCGCGCCCGGCTCCGGCCGGACGGCCTGACCGTTACGCATGCCCATTACGCATTCCCCCGGCCTGCGCCCGCCGTTGCCGCCTGCTCCAGCTTCGCGATCGCGTCCATGACCGCCGCTTCGTTGTCCTGAACGACAAGCGGCTCCGCCGCCACGCTCTTGATCGCGATGTTCGGGTCTTTCAGACCGTGGCCGGTCAGCACGCAGACCACGGATTGGTTGTCGGAGAAATAGCCTTCTTTCTTCTTCTTGATTACGCCGGCGATCGAAGCGGCGGATGCCGGCTCGGCGAAGATGCCTTCCTGCGACGCGATGGTCTTGTAGGCGTGCAAGATTTCGTCGTCCGTCACGCAATCGATAAATCCGTTCGATTCCTGAGCGGCCGCCACCGCCGTCTTCCAGCTTGCCGGATTGCCGATGCGGATCGCCGTCGCCACCGTCTCCGGATTCGGAATCGGCTCTCCGCGCACGATCGCCGCGGACCCTTCCGCTTCAAAACCGATCATTTTCGGCAGCGACGACGACTTGCCGGCTTCTTTATACTCCTTGAAGCCTTTCCAGTACGCGCTGATATTGCCCGCGTTGCCGACCGGGATCGCCAAGTAGTCCGGCGCGTGTCCGAGTTGGTCGACCACCTCGAACGCCGCCGTTTTTTGCCCTTCGATCCGGTACGGGTTAACCGAGTTCACCAGCGTAATCGGGTGCTTGGATGTAATGTCGCGCACGATCTCCAGCGCCCGGTCGAAGTTGCCTTCGATCGCGATCACTTTCGCGCCGTAGATGATCGCCTGCGCGAGCTTGCCGAGCGCGATGTTGTTGTTCGGGATCAGCACGACGCAATTCAAGCCGCCCCGCGCGGCATAAGCGGCGGCGGCGGCCGACGTGTTGCCCGTCGAGGCGCACATGATCGTGCGGCTGCCTTCCTCCATCGCCTTGGCGACGGCCATCACCATGCCGCGGTCCTTAAACGAACCGGTCGGGTTCAGCCCTTCGTATTTAAAATAAATGTCCAGCTTCAATTGCTCCGAGAGGCGCTCCGCGCGGACGAGCGGCGTGTTGCCCTCCTGCAGCGTCAGCATCGGCGTGCGCTCGGTCACCGGCAAATAAGATTTGTATGTGTGCAGCAGTCCCTGGTATCTCATGACGATACAGCTTCCCCTTTCGATTCGGTGGCGATGGCGGCTGAGAAGGTTTTAGCCTTCCACGCGGTAATGGCTTTGGATTTTGCGCATGACCGGCAGGTCTGTCAGATGCGCGAGCACGTTGTTCAGGCTGGCTTGGCTGGCCTCGTGGGTCACGATGACGATCTCTGCGCTCGGATTGCTCGGATTCGGCTGCTGAATGACCGATTCCAGGCTGACGTTGTGCTCGGCGAACACTTGCGTGATGCGCGCAAGCACGCCGGCCTTGTCGTCCACATGCAGCAACAGGAAGTTTTTCGATTTGATCTCGTCGGCCGTTTTCAGCTTTTTCTCCTTGTACGGCGTAAACATGCGGCGGCCGTTGACGCCGAGCTTCAAGTTTTTGACGACGGCGACGAGGTCCGCGACGACGGAGGTCGCCGTCGGAAGCTCGCCGGCTCCCGGTCCGTAGAACATCGTCTCGCCGACGGCTTCCCCGTAGACGTAGACGGCGTTAAACACGCCGTTGACGCTGGAAAGCGGATGTGACACCTTCACCATCGTCGGCTGCACGCTGACGCCGATCGCGTCTCCGCTCCGCTCCGCGATGCCGAGCAGCTTGATCTCGTAGCCGAGACGTTTCGCATACACGATATCCTCGCGCGTGACGGACGTAATCCCCTTAACGGCAACGTCGCCGAGCGACACCTCCGCCCGGAACCCAAGCGTCGCCAGAATCGCCATCTTGCGCGCCGCGTCGAGACCTTCGACGTCGGATGTCGGGTCGGCCTCCGCGTAGCCGAGCTCTTGCGCTTCCTTCAGCACGTCGGCGTAAGATGCGCCCTCCTGGCTCATCTTGGTCAAAATATAGTTGGTCGTGCCGTTGACGATCCCCATGATCTTCGTCAGCCGGTCGGAAGAGAAGCCCTCGATCAGCGTCCGGATGATCGGGATGCCCCCGGCCACGCTTGCTTCGTAGAAGACATCGCAGTTTTTCTCGGCCGCTTTGGCGAGAATTTCCGGACCGTAGACGGCCATCAGATCCTTGTTGGCCGTCACGACGTGTTTGCCGCGCTCCAGCGCGGACAAGATCAGCTCCCGCGTCGACTCGACGCCGCCCATCACCTCGACGACGACGTCGATATCCGGATTTTCGACAATATCCCGCGGGTCTTCGGTCAGCAGGCTGTCGGCGACGGTCATGCGCCGCGATTTCGATTTATCCTTCACCAATATTTTTTCGATGACGATCGGGCTGCCGACCTGCTTTTCGAGGTCGTCCCTATGCCCTTCCACGATCCGGACCACGCCGGTGCCGACGGTTCCGAGCCCCATCAAGCCTACTCTTATCGGTTGCATCTCCAGTTCCTCCTGACTCTCTGTTTCGGGGGAAGGGCGCGCGCCCGCCCCGTTCTATCCTTGGCCGATGACGATCGCTTTGCGCACGCCGTCGACCGAACGAATCGCATCCATAAACGGCTGCATCGGCTGCTGAATGCCGGACATTTCCACCGAAATGACGACGTTGGCATAACCCTGCAGCGGAATGCTCTGGTGAATCGTCAGGACGTTTCCGTCCATCGCGGCGATCAGCGCCAGCACTCTCGACAAAATCCCGGAACGGTGCTCCAGATCGAGCGAGATGGTCGCGATCCGCTCTCGTTCGAGACGCGTCAGCGGGTAGATGCCGTCCTTGTACTTGTAGTACGCGCTTCGGCTCATGTCGACCTGCTCCACGGCTTCGTTTATCGTTTTGGCCGCCCCGCTGTCCAGCAGCTCCTTCGCGCGAATCGCCTTCAGCACGGCTTCCGGAAGCAAATCCTCGCGAACGACGAAATACCGCTCCAAACCGTTCGGGCCTTCCGGCGCGCCCGCATCCTGCCATTTGCGTTCTTCCGGCACGTTTGTTTATCGTCCTCTCTGAAAAAACATTTGTTCACTCATAGTGGACATTATACACAAAAAAAGATTGGCCGGCAATAGCCGATCGACATCGGAAGCACTCGACTTCCTGCGGGCCTGCGCGCGTACGCATGCGAAAAGACCCCGTGCGATCTTCATCGCACAGGGCCATCGTCCGCGTCATTCTTATTCTTCCGCCAGCGCCAACCGTGACGGGGCGGAAGCGGTCTCGTCTACGGTCGGTTGGGCGCGGCAGATCTCCACCTTCCGGATGCGGTGCTTCTCCCGCTCGCGCACCGTAAACGTCAGGCCGTCGCTCTCCCACGTCTGTCCGACCTTGAGATCGGGCTGCTGGCTGTACAGCCATCCCCCGATCGAATCGACATCCTCATGCTCCAGCGCGCTGCCGAACAAAGCGTTCACTTCGGACAGCAGCACGACGCCGTCCACCAGATACCGGCCTTCGCCCAGATCCTCGATTTCCTTCGTCTCGTCGGTGTCGAATTCGTCCCGGATCTCGCCGACGATCTCCTCCAAAATGTCTTCAATCGTCACCAATCCGGACGTCCCGCCGTATTCATCCAGCAGGACCGCGATATGCACGCGTTCCTGCTGCATCCGTTTGAGCAGCGTTTTGATCGGGATGACCTCCGGAACGGTCAGCATCGGGTGAATCAGTGAGTTGAAATCGAATCCGGACTTCGTCATATTCAGGAAAATTTGCTTCGTGTTGACGAAGCCGATCACGTTGTCCTTGCTTTCCTGCACGACAGGAAAACGCGTATATTGCTCCTGGCGGATGATCGCCAGGTTTTCTTCCAGGCTGCGGTTGGCGTACAAGCAGACCATATCCGTCCGCGGAACCATAATCTCGCGGGCGAGACGGTCGTCGAACTCGAAAATCCGGTTGACGTATCCGTATTCGGACTTGTTGATCTTGCCGCTCTCGTAGCTCTCGGACAAGATGATGCGGATTTCCTCTTCGGAATGCGCATCTTCGTGTTCCTTGGCCGGCTGCAAGCCGAACAGGCGAATCAGCTTGTTGGCCGAGCCGTTCAACAGCCAGATGAACGGGTACATGACTTTATAGAAGAAAATAATCGGCTTCGCGACCAAAATGCTGATCTGTTCCGCCTTCTGGATGGCAACCGATTTCGGGGCGAGTTCGCCGAGCACCACGTGCAGATAAGTCACGGACAAAAAGGCGATCAGGAAAGACAAATATCCTGCGAGCTCCCCGCCGATGCCCAACTTGTCGAACAGCGGATGCAGAAGCGCTTCCACCGTCGGCTCTCCCAGCCAACCGAGTCCGAGCGCCGTAATCGTAATGCCCAACTGGCAAGCGGACAAGTAACCGTCCAGGTTCGACGTGATCTTCTTGATGGCGAGAGCATTTTTCCGCCCTTCCTGCACCATCTGATCGACGCGGCTGCCGCGCAGCTTGACGATGGCGAATTCGGTGGCGACGAAAAATGCGGTGAGCACAAGAAGCACGACGAACAACGATAGTTTGAGTATCATCTCAACCGTCCTTTTTGGATTTAACCTATCCAATGATAAGTTCTTATGAACTTATTGTACGATCTTTCTTTCCCTTCAAGCAAGATCGTCCGCCGACCGAATTCGGCGATTTCAGAACATTCTTGACGATGACCGCCGATTAGCTCGGCAAAAAGAAAGAATGACGTCCTTTGACATTCGTTAATCACAGTTTTATGATGGTTCACAGGAACATCGAACATTTGGCCGTCACGGTTCAAGCCGTCCGGGTGACGAACCATAGGCCTGAACCGGTACGGCGTTCGCCGCATATCAGCCATTTTGAAAAAATGAGGTTTTTGACGATGGAGACGTTGACGTTTACCCGCCGCGAAATGGCGCTGCTGCTGCGTTCCTTGCAAAACGGCTGCGAGCCTTCTCCGCTCTCGGTGCTCCGCCGGATTTGGAATCAGCGGCATTCGGCCGAAGTCGAACAAGGCGCTTCGTTCGGCGCCTTTATGGAAACGGCGCTGCCGCCGATCTGGGAGAAGTGGCTGAAATCCGCCACCGTCCAAGGGCTGTCTCTGCAAGAGATCGTCTCGCTCGGCAACCAGATCGAATACACCAACCTGTCCGTAACATCCGCGCAAAATTGGGTCAAGCGCGATTTTTGCGAATATCTGGGCAAGCCCGCCGCCGGCAAAAAATATTCGTTTCAACAGGCGGCCCTCATCTACATTATCGAGGATTTGAAGCATGACCTCGATTTCGAGTCGATCCGCAAGCTGCTCCGCATCGTCCTGCGCGAGCCGGAAAGGGACGAGGACGACCTGATCACCCCGATCGATCTGTATGCCGCTTACTCCGGCCTGTTCGAGGAGCTGGACGCGAATAACGACCAGTTGTTGGACGTGACCGGCCACGTTCCGACGCTCGTCGGCAAGCGCAACCAGGACGTGCTGATGGAACAACTGATCCAGCGCAAGGCGGACCAATTCGTGAACGGCCTGGCGCTTCAGGGCAAACAGAAGGAAGCCGTCCGCAACGTATTGATGATCGCGATGATCGCCGTGCAAACCGCCTATTTCCACGCGCTGGCGCGCCGCTTCTTTAACGCCACCCTCTTCCTGTACAACTCCGACTAGCCTGCGTCCGGAGACGGCGTTCCCGCCTGCGGAACGCCGTTCCTCCGAATGCCGGCTATATTCTTTTCCCCGTTCCGACACCCTATTCACCACGAGCGACGAACCTTCGCCGGGATGACGGATGAAACGAATTTGCCGATCAGGCGTATACCGGATATTGGAATTATTTTTTCGACCTGGGAGGTACATATGGGAGCTTTAATCGAAGCTGTTAAAAAAGGGAATACGTCCTCCGGCGTAGCCGCGCTCGGCAATGCGGGGCTGGCGGTCGCCAAAGGCGTCGCCGCCGGAGTCAGCGGAAGCGGGGCGATGTTCGCGTCGGCCATGCATTCCGTGGCGGACGCGGTGAATCAGGGCTTCGTGTTTTTCGGAAGCATTCTGGCGGAGAGAAAACCGACCAAACGGTTCCCCGCCGGCTTCGGGCGCGTCATCAACCTCGTCTGCATGGCGGCGGTGATCGTCGTCACGATTATGGCGTACGAGACGATTCTGAAGGGAATCAAGCTGCTCCGGCATCCGGAGGAAGCGACGAATTTTGGGCTGAACTTCTGCATCCTCGTGCTGGCGGTGGCCATCGACGGCTCGTTCCTGCTGAAGGCGATGAAGGAAATCGTCAAGGAAACCGGCGCGAAGGCTGCCGGAGTCGGCCTCGTGTCCGCCGCGTTCCGCAACGTGGGGCGGGCGGCGCCGCCGACCCGTCTCGTCTTCTACGAGGATATCGTCGCGACGCTGGGGGCTCTGCTGGCGCTGATCGCGGTTATCGTATCGAGCTTTTCCGCGTTCGACCGATTGGACGGCATCGCCGCCATCCTGATCGGCCTGCTGATGGTGGGCGTCGCCTTCAGGGTCGGGTACGACAACATGGCGGGTCTGATCGGCGTCGCCGCCCCCCGAGAAGTGGAAGAGAATGTCGCCGGCATCATTCTCTCCGACCCGGACACCCGGGACATCAACCGGATGCGGATTCTGCAGGAAGGGCGCGCCTATCATGTGGAGGCGTACGTCGAGCTTCGCAAGGGCCTGACGCTCGCCGAAGCCGACGATATCAAGTTCCGCTTGCGCGACAAGCTGCTGTCCGATCCGAATATCACCGACGTCACGCTCGGCATTCTGGAAGACGACGACCTAAAGGAATGGTAAGAAGATACGGCCGGATAAAAAACGGCGCGCGATCCCTAGCGGAATCGCGCGCCGTTTTAATTGATCCGAAACTGGTTCCGTCCCATCGCCGGCTACTCCTGCTCGACAAACTCGAACTCGAAGTCGCCGATGTACACCATATGGCCGTCTTTTGCGCCTTTTCTGCGAAGCTCCTTCTCGACGCCCATCGAACGAAGGATTTTGCCGAAGCGGACAAAAGCGTCGTGGCTGTTCAGCTTGGTGCGTTTGACCAGCTTCTCCAGCTCTTCGCCTTCGACGTAGAAGTTGTTGTTTTCCCGCCGAATCGTAAACGACGCGCTCTCTCGGTTGTCCTCCAGCCGGAATACTTTGCGCTCCTCTTTCTCGGCGACTTCCTCGACCAGAGGCGTCTCCGGGATTTGATCGAGCAGATCCGCGAGCCGGTACACGACCTGCTGCACGCCCTTCCGGGCGATCGCCGAGATCGGGAATATTTCGTAGCCGCGGTCGCCGTATTCCGCATTCAGCCGCTCCCGGAATGAAGCCAGATGCTCCTCCGCCCCCGGCATATCCATCTTGTTCGCGACGATGATCTGCGGGCGCTCGATCAGCTTTTCGCTGTACAGCGCAAGCTCCTTGTTGATGGTCAGCCAGTCCTCGTACGGGTCCCGGCCTTCGGTCGCGGCCATGTCCACGACATGCAGGATCACCCGGGTCCGCTCGACATGCCGGAGAAACTCGTGACCGAGTCCGACGCCCTCGTGCGCCCCCTCGATCAGCCCCGGCAGATCCGCCATCACGAAGCTCCGGCCGTCCCCCGCGTCGACGACGCCGAGGTTCGGCGTCAGCGTCGTGAAGTGGTACGCCGCGATCTTCGGACGCGCCGCGGACACGACGCTGATCAGCGTCGATTTGCCGACGCTCGGAAAACCGACGAGCCCGACATCGGCCAGCACCTTCAGCTCCAGCACGACCCACCGCTCCTGGCCTTCCTCGCCGTTCTCCGCAATCGCGGGCGCCGGGTTGGCGGGCGATGCGAAGCGCATGTTGCCGCGTCCGCCCCGGCCGCCCTTGGCCACGACAACCTCCTGGCCGTGGCGCGTCAAGTCGGCGATAATCTCCTTCGTGTCGTCGTCGATAACGACCGTGCCCGGAGGCACACGTACGATCAGATCCTCGGCATCCGCGCCGCGCATCGCTTGCGTCCGTCCGTTTTCGCCTTTTTTCGCTTTAAAGTGCTTTTGGTATTTGAAATCGACCAGCGTGCGAAGCCCTTCGTCGACGCGAAAGATGACGTCGCCGCCGTGTCCGCCGTCGCCGCCCCACGGGCCGCCGAATTCGACGTATTTTTCCCGCCGGTACGATACTTGTCCGTCTCCGCCGTCTCCCGCTTTTACGTATATTTTGGCCTTGTCTACAAACATGCCGCCATCACCTCGCCGGCTCATCGCGATGCAGCCGGATATCCAAAGCTGCGCGATTGTCGCCGAATGTATATGTCCAGTTGTCTCCGCCGGTCAGCGTTCGACCCATGATCGATTCCAGTCCTTCCGCAATTCCGCCCGAAGGGAGCGGTCCTTCGGTTTCAATCCGCAAGCGCAGCTCGTTGTCCTCGGCTCTCAGGCCGATCTCGACCCGCAGCACGTCGCCGTCGGACGGCGGAGCGCTCTCCGCGATCAAAGAAACGGCGTCGCAGACGATCCGGGTAACCCTTCGGCCCGTCTCCGGCAGCCGGTCCAGCCGCACGTCGCCGCGCCCCGGCTCGCCTGTCTGCAGATCGACCTTCAGGTGCCTCCAGCGCATGGGGCACGTCAGCAAAAAGACAACCAGCTCCGGCACGCCGAGCTTCGCCAAGCGGCTCTCGCGTTCCAGCTCCCGCTTCATCGCATCGATATATCCGGCCAGCCGGTCCGGCTTGCCAAGCCGGATGTACCCGAGCAGCACTTGAATATCGTTCAGCCGGTCATGCCGCACGTGCTGCGACCACTCCGCCATGAGTCGGTACAACTTGTCCCGAGTTTCATCGGATTCCGCCCGATCCGTTCTCCACGCGTCCATCGCATCGTCCCCGTTTACTGCTAACGTTCCCCTGCCGGCCGGCTGCCTATACCCGGCGGCGGAACTCTCGCCGATTACTTCCCGATCTGTAAAAAAGCCCCGGCGCACGCCAGGGTACGCCGAGGCTCTCCTATGTCGATTACCGTTCGGAAGTTGCCGCTACCGGAGCCACTTCTACCGGGTAGACGCTGACTTTTTTGCGATCGCGTCCCCAACGTTCGAATCTCACGACGCCTTCGATCTTCGCGAACAGCGTATCGTCGGAACCGATGCCGACGTTCGTGCCTGGATGAATCTTCGTGCCGCGTTGGCGATACAGGATGCTGCCGGCGGTTACGGTTTGACCGTCCGCGGCTTTCGCGCCCAGACGCTTCGAGTGGCTGTCGCGTCCGTTTTTCGTGGAGCCTACGCCCTTCTTGGACGCGAACAGTTGAAGATCAAGCTTCAACATTTCGTGTCTACCTCCTTCTGTTCATGATGGTCGAATCATTTATCGTGATATACTTGCCGTACGATTCTTCAATCGATTGCAGCATCACCAGCATGGACGAAAGCAACAGTTGCACCTTGTCGGCCGCATCCTGCGGCAGTTCGTCCGGAATCGCCACATCGAGATCGCCATGCCGCATGGACGCTTTCAGCCGGACGCCGGTCAACGCCTCGACAGCGTTCACGGTGCCCACCGAAACCGCCGATACGGCCGCGCAGACGATATCCTTGCCGGAAACGTCGTACTCCGCATGTCCCGTCACGCGATAACGGACGATGGCCCCGTCAGAGGCGCGACGTTCCAATTTCACTCGGATCATCTTCGAATCACCGCGGATTAACCTTGGATTTTCTCGATGACGATCTTCGTGTACGGTTGACGATGGCCTTGTTTTCTGTGATAGTTCTTTTTCGGCTTGTACTTGAAGACGATAATCTTCTTGCCTTTGCCTTGCTTCTCGACTTTGCCCGTTACCGTCGCGCCTGCTACCGTCGGAGCGCCGGTCACCAGACCTTCGCCTTTGGATACGGCCAGAACGCGGTCGAACGTTACGACTTCGCCTTCGCTCGCGTTCAGCTTCTCGACGTAGATGACGTCGCCTTCTTGAACGCGGTATTGCTTGCCGCCGGTTTCGATGATTGCGTACATTGCTAAGCACCTCCTCATGTCTCAGACTCGCCTGGGACGCTAGGTGGGACGCCGGAAACGGCGGCCTCTTGTGTACCCGGCCAGTGCGGTTGCAGCATGCCGCCCAGCGACATACCACGTCATTTTAGCATACTTGGACGTTATTTTGCAACCCCCGATTATCCGAAAATCGGCGGAGTCGCCGCAAGCCCGGAGCCGCCGCAGGCGGAGCAGTAGACGCGAGCGGGGTCCGTCGCCGTCTCTCTCACTTTTTTCCGGGTCAGCTCCATCAGGCCGAGCCTCGTCCATCCGAGCGCGTGGACGCGGGTGCGGTCGCGGCGAAGCGCGGTCTGAAGCTTGTCCGCCACCTGGCGGCGATGGCTCTCCTCCTCCATGTCGATGAAGTCCACCAGAATGATTCCGCCCAGATCCCGGAGCCGCATCAACCGGGCGATCATCTCCGCGGCTTCCAGATTCACCGCCAGCGCGGCATGCTCCAGATCGGCCGCCGCGGTGAATTTGCCGGTGTTGACATCGACGACCGTCATCGCTTCGGTCCGGTCCACGACGAGATAGCCGCCGCAGTCGAGCCATACCTTCGGCCGCATCAGCCGGTCCAGCTCCCGGCGCAGTCCCGCCATCTCCAGCAGATCGACGCCGGGTTCGACCAGCTCGATCCCGCGCTCCATGCCGGGCTGCATCCGCTTCGCCCATTCGCGCCAGGTCGCCGCCCGTTCCTTGCTGTTGACGGTCAGCCGGTCCTCCGCGGAAGCGAACAAATCGCGCACGACCCGGTCGGCCGCGTCTCTCTCGCGGTAGAGCCAAGCCGGCGCTTCCGCCTGCTCGCTCTTCCGCCGAATATCGCGCCACTGCCGGCGCAGCCGGTCCAGATCTTCCCGGAACGCCCACTCGGATTGGCCGTCGGCCAGCGTCCGGAAGATGAGCCCTTCGTCCGGCTCCCGGATCTGGTCGCCAATATCCACGAGCCGCCGGTGCTCCTCGGGCGAGGAGATCTTGCGGGACACGGCCGTATAACCCGCATCGGGCATGTACACCAGCCAGCGGCCGGGAAAAGACAGATTGGTCGTCACTTTGGCCCCTTTCGTGCCGATCGGTTCCTTCACGATCTGCACGATCAGCTCGTCGCCGGGCTTGACCAACTGCTCGATGCGCGGCTTGGGCTTCGGCTGGCGGTCCGGATGCGGCGGAAGCAGGTCATCCAGCGACAAATACGCATTTTTCTCCAGGCCGATGCGAACGAACGCGGCCTGCAGGCCGGGCAGCACGTCCGTCACCTTGCCGAGGCAGACGCTCCCGGCGAGTTGGCATTTCTGCGCGGGCTCCACATAATATTCGACAAGCTTGTGATCTTCGACGACCACCGTTTCGGTCCGGCCGTCGAGATCCGATACATAAAGATGTCTCACGTACGGTCCTCCACTGTTCTGTCGCTTTCTGCTATTTTACCACGAAAAGGTCCGACAGGGCACAATTCCCACGTCTTTCGGCCAGCATCGCCTCCAACAGCCGCGACTCCGGCAGCACGGCCGAGACGCGGCCGAGCGGGTCCAGCACGTATATGAGGTGGTAACGGTCCCGGACGAACAGCTTCACAACGTCGGAGACGGTGCGCCCGCCGCGCGCGACGATCGGCTGGGCCAGCGCCGTCCGGTCCACGAGACGGGCCGAGCGCTGCTCCCGATGCATCAAAAAGCGAAGAAACTGGATGCCGGCATGCTTCCAGCTCTGCCAGTTGGAGGCGAACAAAAAGAGACCGATCATCAGCAAGTTCAGCCGGATGCCCGAATGGCCCGCCTGCCAGGGCATGCCGACGGCCGCGGCGACGTAGGCCGCGCTGACGGCGAGTCCGATCCAGGCTCCAATCCGAACCGCGCGGTAATACGGAATCCAGCGGGTCGCGACGGCCATCACGATGCGGCCGCCGTCCAGCGGCAACACGGGCAGCAGGTTGAACAGCGCGATGCCCGCGTTGGCCGAGATGAAATAAGCCGTCCAATCGGCCGGCCACCAGCCCAGCCAGCCGAACAAATAAGCGGCTCCGATCAGCCATACGTGCTGAAGCGGGCCGGCAATGGCAACCGCAATCTCCTCCTTCGCGGTCGACCGGCCGGACTCGTCCGTCACCAGCACGCCCCCGAACGGAAGCAGTTGAACCTCACGCACCGGCCAGCCCATCCGAAGCGCAGCCGCCAGATGGCCGAGCTCGTGGATCAGCACGATGCCGAACAGCGTCACGATCTCCAGCCAGTTGCCCGTCGCGACCGCAAGCGCCATGACCAGCACAAACAAGGGATGCACCCGGAACGCAACGCCGCTGATGTTAACCAAGCGGCACCACGTTCCTCGGGTTGACCGGGCGCCCGTCCTTGGCCACCGACCAGCGAAGCTCGGGCGACGCCGAATCGGCCAGCTTCCCCAGCGGATCGCCCTCCCGCACCCAGTCGGACCGCCGCACGGCGACCGTCCCCAGACCTTCGTATGTCGACACGTACCCGTTTCGATGCTGAATCTTCACCAGAAAACCGCCGTTGCGGGACACGCCCGTCTCCAGCACGAAGCCGGTATCGATCGCCCTCACGGCAGCCGCCGGAACCGACGCCTGCAGCGTCACAAATCCCGTCTTGGCGTCGTAAGCCCGGCTCACGCGGTAATGCTCAAGCGGCGGGCGCAGCGGCTGAAGCGGTCTGGCGTCGGCCTTGACGGCGTCGTCCCGCTCCGGCATGTACGCCGGCAGCCAGGCCGGCGCGCCCTCGAAGGCGCGTTCGTACCAAGCGGCCAGCGATTCCGTGCGCCATTCGTCCGTCAATAGATAAAACACCCCCGCGCGCACCGGTCCCGCCCAAGGCTGATCCAGCCTGGACAAGCCGGCGAGCGCGGCGAACACGATGCCGGCGACGATCGTGCGCCGCAAGAAACGCTTGAACCAAGGGGACAGTCCCGCGTTCGGCGGATGCCCGGGCTGCCGAGTTTCCCCCTCCCGAAGCGGCGAAAGCCGTTCTCCGGCCCGCCCCGAAGGCAGGCCGGGCAGATCCGCTTCGAACCCCGACGCGGATTCGGCCGGTTCCGACGGACCGGCGGCCCGCCGGTTCCCCGCGAAGCTCCCGTCCGGCACGGACGGACCAAAGGCGGACGTCCAGGAGCCGTCATGGCGCTCCCATTCCTTCTGCCTCTGCTTCCATACCCATTCCGGGTCGTCCATTCGATTGCGCATGACGCTCGTCCCTCCTTCGTTACCATCCTATGACGAGCGTCGGCCGGACATGCAGGAAAGGAAGGACCTTCAAGTTGCAGCCAAACACAAAAACCTCCAAACCGTTCGGATCGTGTTGGAGGTTATAACCGTTGAGCTTACTCCGTTGCGTAGGGCAGCGGTTTTTCCTGGTGAATGCGCACGCTGACAACCATGCCCAAGCTCGCCATATTGATCAGCAGGGAAGTGCCCCCATAGCTGATGAACGGCAGCGTAATTCCGGTGAACGGCATCATCTTCAAATGCATCGCCACGTTCAGGAAAATTTGAAACACGAGCAGGGAGACGATTCCGACCGTCATGTAAGCGCCGCGCAGATCGTAACTCTGAATGGCGATCAGCACCATCCGGTAGATCAGCAGGAAATAGGCGAGCAGCATCAGGGACATGCCGACGAAACCGAATTCCTCGCCGACCAGAACCACGATGGAATCGGCGTAGACGTAAGGAATAAAATCCTTGTGCACCGAAGTGCCGGAGAGAAATCCTTCGCCCGTCAATTGTCCCGATCCGATGGCCCGGTATACGTTGTTGACGTGGTACGATTCGCTCTCGCTGGCGGCATCCGGGTTCAAAAACGTCGCGATTCTCGTCACCCAGTGGCCTTTGCCGATCGTCTCCTGCAAAAAATTGGCGTACGCGTCTTTCATGTTGTCAAACGTGGAGATAAACAGAAAACCGGCCGCCCCGATCACGGCCGCCGCAATAAGCGCCTGCAACCCCCGGATATTGCCGATCCACAGCATCGCCGTCATGATGACCAGATAAATCATCGCGTTTCCGAGGTCGGGCTGCACGAGCACCAGCGTAAACGGCAGGAGCACGATCAACCCGATCGGAATGACGTCCCGGCCCAAGGACAAATACTCCCCCCGGCGGCGGTACAGGAACGACGTCAAGACGATGACAAGCGCGAATTTGGCCAGCTCGGCGGGCTGAAAGCTGAAGCCCATCGGCAGTTTGTACCAGCCGACGGCTCCGTTGAGCTCGCTGCCGAATTTGAAGATGCCGGCCAGCAGCAGGATGCAAACGCCGTACAAATACCAGGAGATGCGCATCAGGATGCGGTAATCGAACAACGCCATCGCAAAAAAACAGACGAAGCCGATCGCGTAGTTCCGCAAATTGCTGATATGCGTGCCTTCGTATTTCGTATGAATGGTCGCGCTGTATATGCACAACGTGCTGAAGATCATCATCCCGACGAGCAGAAGCACGATCAACGGATCGATTTTTTTGATTTTTTCCAGCAAGGGCCATCATCCTGTTCTATTGCGGATGCTGCCGCAAGGCCGCCTCTCGTCAGCCGATGCCGAACAGCTTCTTGACCCGCTGCAGCATGCCCGGCTTCTCGTCCAGCGGCATAAGCGGCACGGAATCGCCGAGCATCCGGCGGGCGATATTGCGGTAAGCGAGCGATGCCTTCGAATTCGGATTCACAACAGTCGGTTCTCCGCTGTTGGACGCTTTGATCACATGCTCGTCGTCCGGCACGATGCCCAGCAGATCGATCGCCAGCACTTGGCAGATCTCGTCGATGTCGAGCATCTCGCCGCGCTTGAGCATCCCTGGACGAATCCGGTTGACGATCAGCTTCGGCGGCTCGAAGTTCTCCTTCTCCAGCAGACCGATCACGCGGTCGGCGTCACGCACCGCGGCCGCCTCGGCCGTCGTCACGACGATGGCCCGGTCGGCTCCCGCAATCGCGTTCCGGAAGCCTTGCTCGATGCCCGCGGGACAATCGATCACCACGTAATCGAAATCCGGCTTCAACTGCTGCACCAGCTCCTTGACCTGCTGGGGAGACACGGCATGCTTGTCTTTCGTCTGCGCCGCCGGGAGCAGGTACAGCTCGTCGAAGCGCTTATCCTTGATCAGCGCTTGATTAAGCCGGCAACGGCCCTCCACGACATCGACGAGATCGTAAATAATCCGGTTTTCCAGCCCCATGACCACGTCCAGGTTGCGCAGGCCGATGTCCGTATCGACCAGGCACACCTTTTTGCCCAGCAGCGCCAGCGCCGTACCCAAGTTCGCCGTCGTCGTCGTTTTGCCTACGCCGCCTTTGCCGGATGTAACGACAATCGCTTCTCCCATGTTTCCACTCCCCCTGTTCCGAAAAACGAATCCGACGGTTTAAAACGGATTTTTCGGACGAATCCGATGCAGTTGACTCATTTTGTCGATCTCCATCCGGCCGTCCTTTACGTAAGCGAATTCCATGTATGTATCCGTGACGCCCCATTCGTCCGGCGGACGGCTGACCACTTCCGCGATCCGGAGCTGAGTCGGCTGCATGTACGAGGCGGCGATAACGGCCGTCTCGTCCCCGTCCGACCCGGCGTGCGCCGTTCCCCGGAGCGCTCCCAGCACGTAGATGTCTCCGGTTGCCCGCAGCGTCCCGCCCGGGTTGATATCTCCCAGAAACAAGACGCTCCCTGTTTCTTCGATCGTCTGACCGGAACGGATCATCCCCCGCAGCGTCAGCAGACGGTTTCGATCCGGAAGTTCGGCCGGTTCGAATTCGACCGTCTTCACCATGAGGTTGCCTTGCCTGCGAATCAGCTCTAGCACTTTGTCTTTGTCGGCTTCCTTCACTTTGCGTTTGCCGAACTTGACATGCACGTGAACGAGAGGTCCCGAAAGCAGTTTATGATGCGTCTTGGACAATTTGGTCTCCAATTCTTCCAGCAGCGCGTTGAACTCGCAATGCTCGTTCATGAGAAACACGAGCCCGTCCTTGACTCCCTTGATCGTGACATGATGCCGAACCGCAGCCATCGTTGTTCCTCCCTTTTCCGTCAACCGGCCATACGCTCGTCCGCGTCCATCCGGTTCCCCCGCGGGGAATCCAAAAACCGCCGCACGGGAACGTAAACCGCCAAGGCGAACAGCAGACTCATGAGGATGTCCGGCACCATTTGTCTCGTCAACGCCCACAGAAAAGGCGCTTCCGTCGTCGTGAGCATATATCGGTACAAACCGTATACGATCAGCCTGTACAGGCTGCAGCCCGTCAACATCGCGAGCAGCGTCGAGACGAGCCCCGGCTGAACCGGACGGAACAGGACGCCGATGAAATACCCGGTGATCCCCATCGCAAACGAATGGACGCCCAGCGCATGACCGTAGTAGACGATATCCTGAAGCAAGCCGAAGGCGAGCCCGTATACGATAGCCGAATAACGGTGGGCGTACAGGGCGAGAAACAGCACGCCGACCATCACAAGCATCGGCGAGGCGCTGCCGTCCGACTGCCACCGGGCGGGGACGAGCCAGACCGCCAGCGTGCCTTCGCACATAAACAGCAGCATCATCGCGCCGACGATCCATTTGTTCATGGCTGCCCCTCCTGCGGCGGCACTTCTATGACGAACACTTCGCGGAAGTTGTGAAATCGCGCTTTCGGCTTCACCTTGGCCATATCGGTGATCCCCATGACGCCGCTTTCCCGCGACACCACTTCGCCGACCACCAAGCCGGCCGGGAACAACCCGCCCACTCCCGAAGTCACGACGATATCGCCTTTTTGCAACTCATGGTCGTACGGATCGATCTTGCTCATCGTAAGCAGACCCGTAACCGGATCGTACTGGTCGAGTATTCCGAAGGAAGATTGCTCCTTGCCTTTGATCGTCACGGCGATCGACTTGCTGGTGGAGGACCGTTCGCTCATATCCGTAATGAGCTGTACATTGGAATGGAAAGGCGTCACGCGAGATACGCGCCCGATCAGCCCGTCCGTCGTCGCGACCGCCATATTCTCGCGGATGCCGTCTCCCGAGCCGAGATCGATCACGATGGTATGGTTGAGGGAATCCGGACTCTCCGCGATGACGTGGGCGATGCGCCAGACGTACCGGTTCATATTTTTCTGTTCTTCCGTGAAGCGGAGCGCTTCCTTCAGCCGGGCGTTCTCCGCCTCCAGATCGTTGAGGCGCTGCGTGTCCTTGATGTAGTAGAACAACGTTTCCTTTAAAGCCCGATTCTCCTCGTAAACGGTGAAGATCGACCGAATGTCCCCGAAAAAAGCGGAAACAGCCGCGGCCGGCCGGTAGAGCAGACCTTGAATCCAGGATATGGAGTCCTTCAGCAGCATCTCGGGGAAGGTCGTCTTCTCCCGCTTGCCGACCGTAAGCCCAATTAACGTCACGAAAAAAATAAGGATAAACAACAGCACCAGCAGCCGCTTGTTACCGAACCATCTCAACAACGGAATACACCTGCCACCGGCTCCGCCTTATCCGCGCTTGCCGCGGGCCGCGCCGGGCTTCTGCATGAACAGATGGATATTGTCGAGCGCGCGCCCCGTACCGATGGCCACGCAGTCGAGCGGCTGGTCCGCGACCAGCACCGGCATTCCTGTCTCGCTGGCGAGCAGCTTGTCCAGGTTGCGGAGGAGCGCTCCGCCGCCGGTCAGCACGATGCCGCGGTCCATAATATCGGCCGCCAGCTCGGGCGGACATTTCTCCAGCGTCACCTTGACCGCCTCGACGATGCTGCCCACCGTATCTGCGAGAGCCTCCGTCACCTCGTCGGAGGTTACGGCGATCGTCTTCGGCAATCCCGTTACGAGATCCCGTCCGCGAATTTCCATCTTCGCCGGCGGGTCCATCGGCAGCGCGGAGCCGATGTCCATCTTCAGTTGCTCCGCCGTGCGCTCCCCGATCAGCAGATTGTACGTGCGCTTGATGTATTGCACGATCGCTTCGTCCATCTCGTCACCGGCGACGCGGATGGACTTGCTGGTGACGATGCCGCCCAGGGAGATGACGGCCACCTCCGTCGTGCCGCCGCCGATATCGACCACCATGCTGCCGGTCGGTTCCCATACGGGCAAATCCGCTCCGATCGCCGCGGCGAACGGCTCCTCGATCGTAAACGCTTCCCTCGCTCCCGCTTGCCTCGTGGCGTCTTCGACGGCCCGCTTCTCGACCGCAGTGATGCCGGAAGGCACGCACACCATCACATTGGGCTTGCGGCCGAACAATACCCTTTTCTTCTGCGCCTGGTTGATGAAATAATGGATCATCGTCGCGGTCGTGTCGAAATCCGCGATGACGCCGTCCTTCATCGGGCGGACGGCGCGAATGTTGCCGGGGGTGCGCCCGATCATCCTTTTGGCGGATTCGCCGACCGCCTCAATCGTTTTCGTATCGGTGCGCATCGCCACGACGGACGGCTCCCGCACGACGATTCCTTTTCCTTTGATATAAACGAGCGTATTCGCCGTACCGAGATCGATGCCGAGATCCTTGGTGAATCCTCCAAAAGCTGCCATAAAACCCAAATCTCCTTCCTATTCTATACCCACCCGTATTCCGGACTTGTGTTTGTTTTCTACTTCTTTGACCTGCATTCCTTTATTATATTACAGATGGCCTTGCTCCTTCAAACTGGAAAATCTGTGATCTCCGATCACCACGTGGTCCAGCAGACGGATGCCGATCAGCTCCCCCGCTTCGGCCAGACGCCGGGTCAGCAGCACGTCCTCGCGGCTCGGCTCCGGGTCTCCGCTGGGGTGGTTGTGCGCGCATATGATCGAAGCCGCGCTGCGCAAAATAGCCGAGCGGAACACCTCGCGGGGATGCACAACCGTCGCGTTGAGACTGCCGACGGAGAGCGTTTCTTTGCCGATCAGGCGGTTTTTCGTGTTCAGATACAGCACGACGAAGTGCTCCTGCCGCAAGAACCGCAGCTCCTCCATCAGCAGCTCCGCGACGTCCCGCGGGGCCCGCAGCACGGGGGCCGATTCTCTCGCGGCGGCCGACAGACGGCGGCCCAGCTCGATCCCGGCCTGCACCTGCAGCGCCTTGGCGACGCCGATGCCCCGCAGCCTCGTAAGCTCTTCCGTCGTCCGCTCGGCCAGCCCCCGCAATCCCCCGGCTTCGGCGAGCAGGCGCTGCGCCAGCGTCACCGCCGATTCGCGGACCGAACCCGTCCGCAACAGCACGGCAAGCAGTTCCGCGTTGCTCAAAGCCTTCGCGCCCTGGGCGAGCATACGCTCGCGGGGCCGTTCCTCCTGCGGCATTTCTCTCAGAGTCAGACCGTTGTACTCCATGATTCTATCATCCTCTCCCTCAAGCGACAATGTCGCCGCAAAAATAAAAGCAGCCTGTCTCCGCCCGCCGGCGGAGATAGGCTGCAAGTTTGCCTAACCTGCAGTTTTGTCGACTTTCCATTATTATATCACGTTTTGATCCAGGCGGCTGCCTTATTCGGCTTTCCGCAGGGGATTCGCGACAAAATTCACGATTTTCAGCTCCGACCGCCGCAAATCGTAAAACTGTCCCTCGGCTTCCACCAGCGGATTGATCAGGTCGTCGGGATGTAGCATAATAATTCGCGCCACTTGGCCGTCCGACAATAGAACGGAATCCCCGATCATCTTGCTCATCAGGTTGAAGATCAGGCATCGAACCACCGACGGATCGAACAGGCGAAAGGCGCGTTGATACAGTTCCCGGAACACCTGATACAACGGAACCGGTTTCTTGTACACCCGCTCGGAAAGCATCGTGTGGAACACGTCGGCCACCGCGACGATTTTGCTGAACGGAGCGATTCGGTCGCCGGTTAACCCGAACGGATAACCGCTGCCGTCCTCCCTCTCATGATGCTGGAGCGCAACCAGCGCCTGCCGTTCCGTCGTGCCGGGCAAGCCGCGAATCATTTCGTATCCGTAATGCGTATGAAGCTTTATGACCGCGTATTCGTTCGCGCTTAGTCCGCCCGGTTTGTTCAGGATCGAATCCGGAATTTTGATTTTGCCGATATCGTGCAGCAGCCCCGAGACAGCCAAATCTTGCAGTTCATCTTCCTTCAACCCCAGCCATTTGCCCGCCAAATACGAGAGGACCGCAATCCCCACACAGTGTCGGTACGTATAGTTGTCCTTTTTGCGCAGCTCCACAATCACATCGGAGAAACGGTGGTTGGCGCACAGCTCCCGGATCTTCGGCACGACCAGCCTCCGAATCCGGCTGTTGGAAAGCTGCTCCTTCCGGTTGTGGATTTTCTCGTAAATCGCCCGGGCTTCCGATACCGTCTCTTCCACGATAAATTCCGTGACCAGCCGGGTGTCCTCCCTGTTCAGTTCGATGCCGTGCGATTCCAGAAGAGCCAGATGACGATCGTTTAATATGCTGTTTTTGGGCAACAGCAAGCTGCCATGCCTGGAATAAATATTGATCGTTAACTTTCTCCCGATAAACCATGTTTTGTCGATAAGAATCACCAGCTTTCTTAAGACCGTTATACGAAGTTGTTTCGATCGAACGTCTTGTCTTCGACCGGCTCGAAAATATCCAGGCTGTAGCGGTCGACGATGACTCGGCCTTCATACATTTTTTTGACGATCACCTTCTTGCCGGCCTTGAGGCTCGTCCCGACCCCGGTTATTCCGCCGACGTGCATCGCGGATATGGTATTGCCCGCTTCCAGCTTGGAACCTCTGCATACCGAGTTGTCCAGGAAAAATATGATGTTGCCCGCCGAATAGAGCTCGCACTGAATGATGCCTTCTTTTTTGATGAGGATATCTCCGTTCGATTTCAAGGTCGAGTTCTGGCTTTGCGAGATGCTGATCTGAACGTGCGATTCCTGGCTTAAAGCGACCCGCATAAAGGCTTCCCTCAGAATGCGCATGAAATCTTCCAGCTTGGGAGCCGTAATCGTCTGGACAAGGTTGGCCGGCTGCAGGAACAGTTCCAGATAAGCCTTGATCTGCTGAAAATTTTCTTTATCGCTGTTGTGAGATTGCAGGCTCGCGATCACCCCGAGCAATTCCTTCACAATTCCCCACAATTGCTGGTACTTGCTCTCGATAATCAGCAGCATCACTTGGCCGTAACGCACCTGCATGTTTTTCTTGCTGATTTCGTTCCGGAGCAATTTTTCGCTTTCCACTATTTTTTCCAGGATGTCGATCAATTGCTTGGAATGGTTGTAGAACCGGTTGTACAAGACGCCGAAATACCCCGAATACAGATTGCTGCCGATGACGTTCCCTTGCACGGCGATGCTGCCCGTCGCGGTCAAGGTCGAGTTGAACACGCTGCCGGCCACGTAAATGTTGCCGAGGGACTCGATAATCATGTTGTCCATGACGTCCCCGTACACGATCACGTCGCCGGAAAACACGATATTGCCGGTTTCCAAATCCACATTACCCGGGACAACAAAAGACGTGTTGACGTCGAAATATTTGATTTTGTTGCCCGTAACCCGGGGTCTGCCCGCTTTTTTGGCGATGACCCTGAAATCCGGCGTAATCTCGACATGTTGATTTTTTCCCGCGATCAGAATGTCCTTCACCGGTCTGGGAAGCAGGACGTTCCCAAACACGTCGTACCCCGCCTGCCCTTCGACAGGCGGCGTTTTTTGGGCGATGACGTCCCCCCTTTTGACTGTCGGAATATTCAAATGATTTCGGTAGTCGACAACGCCTTTTACCTCCGTAAAGACATTTTCGATCGTTTCCGAAAAAAACAATTCCAACTGCGCGTCTTGCCCTTGAACGGGCGGTTTGCCTTTGGCGATTTTGACTTTTCGGCGGGAGGGCCGGAGAATCTCCGTTTGGATCGCGGCCACATCCAGATTCATTTTGATGTTCATTTGCTCCAGCGCCGAAAGAATATCCTGCAGGCTCAACGTCTCCAGAATGATCGAGGGATCTTCCTCCGCGCGAAGGGCGACATGCAAAGCGCGAGGGTGATCCTTCAAGGTCCACGCAAATCGCTGCGTGCGATTAACCGTCAAGTAGGCTTCCAGTTTATCCTCCGATACCGATATCTCAAACAAAGGTTTCTCATCGATCTCCCACACGATGGCGCTTTCGGACGAGACTTTGGTCCCGTTTGCGACTTCTTTCCCATCCACAAACAGGCGGACGGGCGGAACGGATGTCAAAGTCGGGAATTCCCCTCCGTTGGAAGGGTTGCCGACGATGATTTTCCCGTTCTCGACTTGAATGAAGCCATCCGCCGGTTATAGTCTCAAGTAGTGGTGTAAAATTGCGCCGAGCTTCTTGACAAGGGAAGCCACGGTATGATTTCTACTAAAGTGACGCGACTCTACTTTAGAAGGAGGATCAAACCGTGGCTTCTATAGATAGAATGTCACTTTTGGAGCTTTTGCGCAAGTCCGGTTCTGATGGTGATGTAGACTTTCTCAAAGAAGCCTTGAATGTGCTGGTTCATTCGTTGATGGAGGCGGAGGTAGCGGCCCAGATCGGCGCCGAGCGTTATGAACGAAACACCGAAAGAACCAATCAGCGGAACGGATACCGGCACCGGGAGTGGCATACCCG